>NZ_JADQ01000016.1:0-89856 GCF_000518465.1 Paenibacillus sp. J14
TCCTACCATCCTAAAATGATGCTAAAAGTCATTCTGTACGGTTACTCGCAAAAGGTTTACTCCTGTCGCGGTATCGAAAAGCTGTTGCATGAAAATCTCCCCGCCATGTGGCTGGCAGCCATGCAGCAGCCCGACTTCCGCACCTTGAACGATTTCCGCGGTGTGCGCATGAAAGCGTTCATGGACGAGCTGTTTGAAACGATGATCCAAAAGCTCATCGCAGACAACTACATCACGATGGAACAGTACTTCTTAGATGGCACGAAGATCGAAGCTAACGCCAATAAGTATTCGTTTGTGTGGAAAAAATCCACGCTTCGCTCCGAGGAGAAGCTTAAGGAAAAGGTGCAGGCGACCCTTGCGCATATTCATACGCTCATAGAGCAAGAAGCTGGTGAATATGCAGCAGAACCAAACGAACTCCCTGCCAAGCTTGAAGCAGCAGCAGTCGTGCTGGAGGAGAAGGTCGAAGGATTGACGGAACAAATCGCCGAGGCAAATGACAGCCAGGAGCGAAAGGTCTTACGCAAAAAGCGCAGTGCCTTGAAGCAACCGCTGAAACAAATTCGGGAGGATTTTCTTCCCCGACTCACCAAATATGAACAGCAGAAAGCCTGCTTTGGTGATCGCAACAGCTATTCCAAAACGGACCCGGACGCTACGTTTATGCGGATGAAGGAAGACCACATGAAAAATGGCCAACTGAAACCGGGCTACAATGTGCAAATGGCAACGGAAAACCAGTTCGTTTTATTTTACAGCATCCACCAGCGCCCCACCGATACGCGTTGCTTCATTCCACATATGGAGCGATTGGCTGCGTCTGGTTTGCCGATGCCGAAAACGGTGATTGCTGATGCGGGATATGGCAGTGAAGAGAACTACTTGTATGCAGTGGGCGAAGAAAAAGAGCCGCGTTTTGATTTTCTCATTCCTTACGGCAGCTACATGAAAGAGAAAACACGTCGATACAAGAAGGACATTCGGCACGCATCCAACTGGACATATGAAGAGCGCAATGACCGTTTTATTTGCCCGAATGGCCGGTATGTTCTCTTTAAGAAATACCAAACGAAAAAGAACACTTCCGGCCTGGAACAAAGCTTTAAAATTTATGAATGTGAAGATTGCAGTGATTGTCCATTCAAGACAAGCTGCACGAAGGCAAAGGGAAACCGCCAGATCCACTGGAATACGATCTGGGAAGAGTTAAAAATAAAGGCCAAAAAAGCCCTTGAGGATGACGAGAAATCCGCGATCTATGCTCGACGTAAAGTCGAGGTAGAGAGCGTATTCGGTCACATCAAGGGCAATAGGTCGTTCCGGCGGTTCTCCTTGCGAGGGCTAGAGAAGGTTCACACGGAGTTTGGGATTGTGGCTTTGGCCCACAATCTACTGAAGGTGGCGGGTATCCGCCACGCTACTCTCCTGCAAAAGCGACAGAACCAAAAAAGTTGGACGAAAAAAACGTCACGTTTTTCCGTCCAACTTTTTATTTTGGGGACTTATTGGACAGCCCCTACAATAGTATTAGACCGAGACTATAACGAAGGTCTCCTGCCTTCGCCTAAATCCAGCCTTGCTCCCTCGCCCGCTCCGTGGCCTGCTGCCGGGTCTCCACCCCGAGCTTTTGAATCGCCAGGGATAAGTAGTTTCGGACCGTTCCTTCCGTCAAAAACAACGTCTCCGCAATTTCCCGAGTTGACCGTCCGGCATGCGATAACCGCAGCACCTCAGTCTCCCGTTCGGTCAGCGGATTGTCCTCTCTAAGAAACAGCACCTCCGCCAGGTCCTTGCTAATCACGCGCTCACCGGCTATCACTCTGCGGATGGCATCGATCAGAAACTCGATGGGCTCATCCTTTAGCAGATACCCCTCTAATTTGAGGTCCATCGCTTTCTGTAAATACCCCGGACGGGCAAAGGTGGTCACGATCATCACTTTGGCCGGATTTCCAGACTGTTTGAGCCGCTCGGCAATCTCTAGCCCCGTCAGCCCCGGAATCTCAATATCCAGTAAGCACACGTCGGGCTTTAAGCGCACAATCGCTTCCCATGCGGCTTCTCCGTCCTCCGCTTCGGCGACAACTTCCATGTCCTCTTCAAAAGACAACAGCGATTTAAACGCTCCTCGCAGCATTTGTTGATCCTCGGCAATGACGATACGGATCATCCGGCTTCACCCCCTATTTCCGATTAGCGGTACAATAAATGTAATCGATGTTCCCTGCCCCGGGCGCTGCTTCATTTCGACATCCCCTTGCAGCGTCGCCATCCGTTCCTGGAACGACTGTACACCGTTGCCTTTTCCCGGCTCCAGCTGGCCATTGCCGTTATCGCTTACTTCGAGATACAACCGCTGATCCCGTTCATACCGGGTGAGCGTGCATTCACTAGCCCCGCTATGCTTGAGAATGTTCGTCACCGCCTCTCGGACGGATAACGCCAGCATCGTTTCGGCCACCGGGGATAGAGGAGTTAAGGGCGTCTGATTCGTAACAACCAACCGGATCCCGGCTTTATGCAAAAGCTCCCCCGCCACCTCG
The DNA here is from genome assembly GCF_000518465.1 of Paenibacillus sp. J14. Taxonomy (NCBI): domain Bacteria; kingdom Bacillati; phylum Bacillota; class Bacilli; order Caryophanales; family Paenibacillaceae; genus Paenibacillus; species Paenibacillus sp. J14. The sequence goes on from NZ_JADQ01000016.1 coordinate 2,547, forward strand.
ATCTCCTTCTCCAGCGGAACGAACTTCATTCCGGTCACCAGCTCCCGCACCTGCTTTAAAGCGTGCCTGGAGGTGTTCACGATATCGCGCAGCTCCTCCTTCGCTTGTTCGGGGCGTTGATCCACTAACCGGATGGTCAGCTCGCTTTTCATCTTAATCATCGTCAAGGTTTGTCCCAACGTATCATGAAGATCCCGGGCGATCCGGTTCCGCTCCTCCTCCTGAATATAGCGTTCCAGCTGAGCATTCGCGAGATTGAGCTTCTCCTTCAGCGCCTTCGTCCCCTCTCGAACCTGAAGGATCGGAGGGTACGCCAGTTGAACCACCATTAATGGAAAATAAATCGTCCGAAAGACTCCCGCCGGCTCCCCTTCATGGATCCAACCGGCCAGAAGGAACATCGCGGCAATGCCAACCATGCCGATGCCAATGACTCGCTTGCGATCCGCCCTTCCCAAAAAATCTGCAAACACAAAGCCATACAGCAAAGCCCCCATTCCTTCATAAAGGCTCAGCGCGAGAATCAGCAGGAAGCCAACGTAGCTTCCCAGGAGCATCCACCAGCGACGATGCCATAGACAGACATAATAGACGGCAAGGAACAGGAGGAGAAACCCGATTTTCATGAAGATCGGATAGGGAACGTCCAGCACTAGGACGCGGTACATTAGAAATACAATGATAATAACGTCCAGCAGTAGAAATTTCTCGACTTGATCCTCAGGGTACAGCTTCCGAAACAATTAGCATCCTCACCTTATGCTTGATCCTCAAGCGGCCTGCTTGCCCGCGAGGTTCGTCATCCACCTTCTCGCCGATTCCATCGGCCCGAATCGGAACCGCTTGGACCACAGCGAGGCGAAGACGATTTGGAAACTGGAGATGGCCATCCAAATGAGAACGGTGGTAAATGCGTCGACCTTGCCTCCCAAGCCCAAACCCCATCCATAAAAAATAAGGGAAGCGGTAATATTTTGCAAGACATAGCAGCTCAGCGACATCCGCCCCACCTGCTCCAGCCGATGCCACAGCCACAGCCCTTCGTAACGTTCAATCAGCTTCGCGATGAGTGCGAGATACCCCAGCGAGAGAAGCGGGGCAAATAAGTACCGAACAGGGAAATCCAAATACCCGCCGGGGATAAACATCAGCAAATTCAGCGGAATTCCTAACGCCAAACCTAGCTTCAACAGCTTTCTTCGATGCTGTCTCCCCTTCTCATCCGGAGCAAATACCCCAGACCGCATCATCCGAATACCCAGCAAGAACAGAAACAGGTTCATGGGAATGACAAACACCGCTTCCAAACGGAGCGCCCAAAAATTCACCAGCCGATCCTGAACCTGCTGGAACCAACTGCCGCCGCCATATAACGCCCTCGTCTCACTCATATCTCCCATCGAGAAATGCACCCCGGAAAGTCCAAGATATATCCCGAAGCCTAGAATCAGCAGCATGATTGCTCCATGGACCCCGCCAAAGATCCACATCGCCCGCCGAATCGCCCGATCCCCGCCTTTGACGATAAATGCGGCGATGATCGCCGTGATCCCGTAGCTCATCAAAATGTCATACTCCATCACCAGTGTAAAATGCAGCAACCCTTCCGCCATCAGGATAAACGACGTCCAAAGGTACATTCCCGGCCAGGGGTTCCCCCGCTTCAAGGCCTGGCGATACTTCATCTCCAGCCCAACGCCAAACATGATCGTCAGCAAGCCCAGCAGCTTGCCGTTGACCAAGAACAACACGAAGACTCGCACGAAGTCCTGAAGCGACGACCACCACGCCGCATGATAAAAAGTAAAGACATAATTAATGTCTCCCAAATGCGCGAAAATCCAGATATTCGTCCCCAGCGTCCCCAACACCGCGAACCCTCTCAGAATATCGAGCAAGCGTATTCTCCCGCCGTGATTCTCCATCCCTTTCCCGTCCTTTCGTTTCTCTTGGTAGCTTCATTCTACCTTTGAACACCGGGGCGGCGGAATTCACAGTTGTCAGGAGATTGGGATGACAGTGTCATGTGATCACTTTTATAGGGCTCAAGGCTGCAGATCAGCCTCGTCCAATGTACTTGATTCTCCGTTGAATCTGAATCAAGCCTTCTGATAATACAATTTCACTTTACGGCAGGCCAGATTTCATTCTTGGAATTCGGACTATAGAGATCTTGACTGATATAAGCCTCAATAGTCGGGAGTTCAGCAGGCACATACCCATTTGAAGGCAGCCATTCCGAATAAATTTGTCTGTAGGTATTTACAAATGCGGTTGGGACAGGTCCCTGGATTGTAGTTTTCCGATCCCTTTTCGGGCTTCACTCGGAGTAACACCATGCTGTCTGTGCTGATTAATTCTTGTGCCGCCAGCGTTAACCGACGCCGCCGAATATAATCACCAACCGTGATATCGGTCAGGATCAAGAACGTGAGCTTCCATATAATCAATCGCCTTCTGCAATGATTCAATCAATGCCAATTTAGCTCAATCAAGGGGCTCTCCTTGGTTCAAAAGACACCAAAAAGGCGAGCCCAGGACAACCTGAAACTCGCCTCGTACAGCTTTATGCTCTTAACTGATCTCCCGCTCACCTAATAAACTGCGATCGGACCATAAGGTCCTTCGATAATTTCAATTTTCGTTTCGAAAATGTCCGACAAAATTTCAGGCTTCATAATCTCTTGAACCGTTCCGAATGCGGCAATTTGTCCATTCTTCATCGCGCAGATGCGATCGGAATACTTGGCGGCGAAGTTGATGTCATGCATGACGGTAAGAATGGTTCGGCCAAACTCATTCGCGGCGATCTTCAGATGCTCCATCATCTGTACCGAACGGGCAATGTCCAAGTTGTTGAGCGGTTCATCTAACAGCACGTACTCGGTTTCCTGGCAGAGCACCATGGCTACATAGGCTCTTTGTCTCTGCCCGCCTGAAAGCTCATCCAAAAACCGATGCTCGAGGTCCGTCAGTTTAAGAAAATCAATATACTTCGAAATGATGACTTCATCTTCCTTGGTTAATCTTCCCTTGGAATAGGGAAATCTACCGAACCCCACGAGCTGTCTGACGGTAAGTCTAGTAACGAAATGATTCTCTTGGCGCAAGATCGTGAGGATCTTTGCTAGATCATCGGATTTCGATGTTGTCACGTTCATATTGGCGACGGTAACTTGACCCTCATCCATGTTCAGCAATCTGCCGATCATGAGAAGCGTCGTCGATTTTCCAGCACCGTTCGGGCCAATTAAGGAGGTTACCCCGGCTTTGGGAATTTCGATGTTTAAGGGCCCGATTTTGACTTCATCCCCGTACCATTTCCTAGCGTTCTGAATACTTATCATAGCGACCTCTTCCTTAAGATTACAATCAGAAACGTAAGTCCACCAAATAACTCAATAATGACACCTACGACGGTTTGTGCATGAAAGACGTGATACAACAAGAAATAAGCAGACGTTAAAATACAAAAACCGATGGCAAAAGCCATTGGAAAGACGTATCTGTGATCATACGTTGGTGCGGCTTGGTAGCTCAGCATCGCCACTAAAAAACCAAAAAAGGTCAGCGGACCAAGCAATGAAGTAGAAATAGCCATTAAGACAGCGACTAAGACAAGCGTAAAGATGATGCCCGCCTGATAATTCAAGCCGAAGGTCGTTGCCACATCTTTTCCTAGCGCCAGGACATTTAACTTTCTAGAAAAGAAGAATAGACCTAAGGCAGTAAGGATAACAAGCGGAATCACGATAGGAAAATATTCAGAATCCGCATTATTGACCGAGCCAATAAGCCTGGACTGCAGCAGGTCAAACTCCGATGGGGCAAGCATTCGTCTCATAAAGCCCGAAACGGAATTCAGGCCTGCTCCAATAATGATGCCGATGAGAAGCATCAGCTGCAAATTGCCATACTTCCCGGACAGCAGCCATCCATACAAGGTTAAGCTCAACAGAACCATCAGCGAAACCTGAAGGAAGAAGGCGCCCTGCCCCGTGAAGCTGACGAGCGCACCCGCTCCGAAGAAGAACAACGTACCGGTCTGGATCGCTGAATAAAGGGATTCGTAACCCAGCAGAGAAGGGGTAATCATCCGGTTATTCGTTACAGACTGAAACGCGACGGTTGAGAAGCTGTGACATAATGCAGCAATGAACATAGCGACAATGGCCACGAGCCGTCTCTTTACAACAGGAACGAAAGAGGGAGAGTCCACCGGTACTGGATTGTTATAAAGCAACAACCCAAGTGCAGCAAGCAAACCCACACCAATGAACAACATGAGTAAAATCCAGTAGCGTTTCGCTTCTTTCTTGGTTCGAAAAGCGCTGGCAGATCTAGCACGAGGGCTGGCGTTTAATTCGCTGTTTATGCTGAGTTGAGAATCCACTGTTAATGTCTTCATCACAGCCTCCTGCTTTTTCGTTGTCTTAGCAAAATGAGGATGAAAACGACCGCTCCTACGGTACCTAGAATTAAGGAGACGGGCACTTCGAACGGCATAATGATAACCCTGGATACGATATCACACAGCATGATCGTCCCCATCCCCATGACACATACCCAAGGGAGATTGCTGCGAAGATCGTCTCCGCGAACCATGGATATGATGTTAGGGACAATTAATCCTAAGAAAGGAAGATTGCCGATGACCGAGGCGACAATCCCTACGGCAACTGCAATGAGTAAATTCGCCAATAGAATAAGTCGTTTGTAATTGACACCTAAAGCAGTGGCTACGTCTTCTCCCAATCCAGCTAGCGTTAGACGATTGGCATACAGAAAAATGAAGAACGTGACAATGATAATAATCCACAAATATTCATATCTTCCGGCTTGAACTGGAGCGAAAGAACCGATGAACCAGCCTTCGATCACTTGAGACATGTTAAAGAAGAGCGACAAGAAAGTGGACAATGCCGAGATGACGGCACCAAGCATTAATCCAATGATCGGAACGATCAGAGAAGAGCGAAGTCTTACACTCCTTAGGAAGAAGAAGAAAACCATCGTTCCAACGAATGAAAATATAATTGCACCCGTCATCCGTACTACTAATGAAGGGCTGGGGATTAGCAAGTAGACCGTAAGCAGACCTAAACCCGCCCACTCCGTTGTTCCGATGGTGGTCGGCTCGACCATTTTGTTCTGTGTCATCAGCTGCATGATCAGCCCTGTCATGGCCATCGCCGCCCCGGTAAGCATTAAGGCCACCGTTCTTGGAATCCGAGTGATGAAGAACATATCCCAGCCGTCTTCTTGTCCAAAGATATCATACACCCCCGTAAACAGAGAGATGATACCTAGAATAATAACGCCGAGGATGGCAAGTATGAAGGGAAATGTCCATATCTTTTTACGCTTAGAAAGCTGAGGTTGAGAAGTAGTCTCAACCTCAGCGATAACATTCTCGGGCACAATCATGTACTCCTTTATTTTACTTCTTTAGAGTTTGCGCAATTTCTTGGAAGATTTCAATGAACGTTTGAATCGATTCATTTGTGTAGGTGTCCGTAGGAGCATACAAAACTTGTCCTTTAGATACGGCTGTTGTATTTTGAAGTGCCGGAGCGTTGTTAATTACGTCTTGAGCAGGAACACTCTCTTCTCCGCTGGAAGTTGCAGCGTCGCGATCAAGTACGAACATCCAATCCGGATTGCTTTGCGCAATAGCTTCTACAGAAACTTCATCCCCTTGGTGGTCCGTCGTTGCGTTCGCAACTTCCAGAGCTGGAACCCAACCGAAGATATCATACAGCGGCCCCCATACGCGGCCAGTAGATGGAGCAGCGAAACCAATGTTACCACCAGAAACAATGACGCTCATGACTTTGTCTGTTCCATTGTAAGCTGCTTTCGCGTCAGCCAGCGCTTGATCGAATTCGGCTACCAGTTGAGCTGCTTCTTCATTCTTATCGAAGATTTCACCAAACTTCGTTGTAATCTCTTTGAAGCCGTTGACCAGATTGTCACCTGGCGTGCCATTTTCACCGGATACATCAACGTTTACATCAATGACGGCTGCATTCGGAACAAGCTTCTTAATATCTTCGTAGTAGCCGGAGAAACGTTGACCTACAATCACCAGATCTGGGTTAACCGCAGCGATGACTTCCAGGTTAGGCTCTCTGTGGTTACCGATATCTTGTACCGATTCGTCGGCAACATAAGGGGAATCTTTAGGCATTACCCCTTTAGGTGCAGCCGCGAGCTTAACCCCCCAATCCGCAAGGGTTTCAAACGTTCTGTTATCCAAAGCAACGACGCTCTTCGGATTAACCGGAACCGTTACCGTACCATGGCTATCTGTAAACTCAACGGTCGTTGGTTTTGCTGCTTCCGTCGATTCAGCGGACGTTTCGGTTGCAGTGGAAGCGTTGCTGTTATTTGCTTTCACATTGCTTTCCCCCGCAGTGTTTGTATTAGAGGAACATGCGGCTAACGCCAATACCAAGATGACCATCAAGATGCTCGTTATGAATCTTTTCATTTGTATGACCTCTCCTTTAAATAAAAATTATATAAATAGAATGATTAACTAAATCCGTATGTACCTTGTTCCATCCTGCATGAATTTACTTCCTTACATCGCAAGTTATCATTCATTGATAATAATTATCATTATCACTGAGTGTTATTGTAGCATCATGAAAAATTAATATCAATACAGAAATTCAAATTTTTTTGCATCTAAAATTAGAGAATATCAAAGTCTACGCTCCAGAGAAGGGATAACTATACAGCGGTCGCACAAGGTTAAACAGGTCTGGTTGAGGAGGGGGAGACAGGAAAAAAGCCCAGTCTTGATACGGACTGGGCTTTCAGAATGGGGGTGAACTGCGGTATGGCAAATCTACAATTCGCTGTCGTGTGACGCATTTAAGCTCCGACTTCGCTCACCGCGTGCGGCTCTTCCATGACCGGGCTCATCTCCCCTGTCTTTGGCAAGGTCAGCACAAAGCGCGTCCAGCCTGCGTCGCTATCAAGCACAAGGCTGCCTTCATGCTTCTCTGCGATATGCTTGGCGATCGTCAGGCCAAGCCCTGAGCCGCCGTCGCTCTTGCGCGCAGCGTCTCCGCGGACGAACGCCTCGAAAACACGGGCACGCAGTTCAGCAGGGATGCCAACGCCGTTGTCTGCAACCTCAATCCGCACTACGTCCGGCTCATCAATAAGCGACAGCCGTACATGCGTCCCCGGTGGATTGTATTTCAGCGCGTTCGCCAGCAGATTGGAGACGGCTCGATACAGCAGCTTCGTATGGATCGGCACCGACACCTCGTCTGAAGGAATGTCGAACTCGAACGTCATCCCTTTCTCCTCGAACATATCGTAATAATCGGCGGCCATTTCGCGCGTGAACTCTGCAAGATCACATCCCTTTTTGACGACAGGATAATCCGGAACCTCCAGCTTCGCCAACTCAAATACATCGTCGATCAGTTCCGCGACCAGCTTCGTCTTGCCGTGGATGAGGCCAAGTGTCCGTTGACGTCCGGACTCCTCCTTGATGACCCCATGCTGCAGCGCTTCTACGTAACCTTGAATCGTCGTGATCGGCGTTCTCAGATCGTGCGAAATATGGACAAGCATTTGCTGCTTGCTCTCCGCCAGCTGTCGATTGCTCGCTTCTGCTCGCTCCAGCTTTTCCGCCATCTTGTTGAAGCTCTCCTGAATTTGCGCCAGCTCGTAATTCGCTTCGATGTGAAGCCGCTCATGGTAACGCCCATCCGATACACTCCGGATACCTGCGGCAATCGCGCTAAGCGGGTTAGTTAGTCTGACTGCGGCCAAGCGACTGTATACATATACATTTATTCCAAATAGCAAGACGAACAACGCTCCCGTCTCGGCTAGTGCGATCCAGAAGATTCTCTGATAGTCCTCCGTCATCTCGTTGAGCATGAATTCCGCTTGGATCTGTTGTTTCGGCAGCCGGACCAAGACGTAACGACGCTCTCCGTCCTCCGTATGAAATGGAGCCATTGACGTATAGTACGGATTGTCGTCCGTATCGTAAAAAAGAGCGTTCACTTCCCGCTCCGTATACGCTGTTCTGTCACCGTCCCGCTTCTCTCCACTAACCTCCTGGATCCGCAGCTGCTCATCGAGAACTTCCACCCAACCGCCCACTTCTTCAACCACATCGGTCGGGATATCGGCCGGATTTGGTCGAACAATCGCATGGGCTTGCAGCAACGACATATCCTTAGGCATTCGCACGTTGGTTCTTTCCACGAAAAAAAGCAGCAGCACGATGAAGCTCATTCCCAGCGTCAGTGAAAAAATCACGTAGTTCCGAAGCAACATCCCAAACAGCTTTTTTGGTTTACGTTGCATCCAGCTCATCCTTTTTGGCGAACCGGTATCCGAGGCCGCGAACCGTCCTAATGTAAAAGGGTTCCCGCGGCGAATCCTCGATTTTGTCCCGCAGCCGACTGATCTGCACCATAATCGTATTGTCGTCAGCGATATAGGGTTCGGACCACACCTGCTCGAAGATTTGCTTTTTCGTATAGATGCGCCCCGGCTTGCTCATAAACAACTTCAGCAGCTTGTATTCGATCGCGCTCAGCTCGATTGGTTCTCCGCGCTTGTATAACAGGCACGCTTCATGATCCAGGATTAGCTCACCCAGCCGGGTCTCAGCAATGGCCGTGTCCACGCCTGCTCCCGCCGCCGCGCCGGCATCGTTAAATTCGTACGTTCTCCGCAAATGCGCCTGAATTCGGGCCACCACCTCCAAAGGACTAAACGGCTTGGCGATAAAATCGTCCGCACCGAGGCCAAGCCCGGCAATTTTGTCCGCCTCCTGATTTTTGGCCGACAGAACAATCACCGGAATCCTGGAATGTTTCCGTATCCATTGAAGGAGCTTGAAGCCGTCCACATAAGGCATCATGATATCGATCACCGCCAGGTCGATTGACGCGCGAGCGAACATCTCCATCGCGGATTGTCCGTCATTGGCTTCAAGAACGTGATAATCTGGCTCCAGAAAAAGCTTCAGCATGTCCACGATGTCCTGCTCGTCGTCGACTAACAGTATCGTTTTGCGCATTATTCCACCACCTCACTCCTTCGTATTGTTCGCACCGTAAAGCCGATTTCCTGCTATGTAAGGTTATTGTAAGAAAAGCGACAGGTGGCGGAAAGACGAGGTCCCTATATTGGATGTTGTTGTAACAATCATCTGAGAAAGAGGTCATGATATGGCAGAAACAGAGTTGTCCAGAAGGGGTTCGATCCGAACGTGGCGGGAACGGATTGTCGGGGGGATCAAGCGTCAACCCCCGCTGACTCCGGGCTGGAAAGGAGCATCCATCGCGCTCTATGGTATCGCGGGCGTCATTTTTCTCATCCAAAGCTATCACCTGATTGGGTCGCGGGGCCTGTGGGATTATGTGATCGGAACCGGAGTGTTCCTGATTGCCATTACTTTCATTGCCATGATCCTTGCTGGGGTACTGCATCTTGCCAAGCGTGTGCCTTCGAGGTACATAGGTCTGGCACTTGCCTCCTTCATCCTGATGTTCATCAGCTTCATCGGTCCGATGACGGTCATGCTGATCGTCACCTTGTCCGTGCTGATCGGCTGTTCCTTATCGGGGGCGTTGATCTCCCGCTGGATCCGGAGTTCCTATCGCGAAGCGACAACACGCACCAAGGTGATCGCCGGAATGGCGACGGCAGTGACCGTAGCTTTTACCCTCTGTACGGGAGTTTGGTTGGTCGATGGCGGGCGCGCCGAACTGGTGAAGCCTTACCGGCTATCGGCCATGAAGGCAGCAGGGCATTACCCGGGAACATTAGCGAATCCTGCGGAGCCGGGGACGTATCCGATCAAAAAACTAACCTACGGCAGCGCAAACGGCTACCGAAAGGTTTTTAACGCAGAAGATTCGCTGATCACGGAGCCGGTGGACGGCTCGGCCTTTGTGGCGAACTGGTCCTCGCTCCGGACGAAGACATTTGGTTTTGGGCCAGATGTGATGCCGTTAAACGGGCTGGTCTGGTATCCAGACGGAGACGGGCCCTTTCCGCTGGTGATGATCGTGCATGGCAACCATCTTGCCACCGATTATTCAGACCCAGGCTACGCCTATCTGGGGGAACTTCTCGCAAGTAGAGGTTATATCGTCGTGTCGATCGATGAAAATTTTCTCAACACGTCGCCCTTCGACGACTTGTTCATGTTGAACGTGCTGGAGAAGGAAAACCCCGCACGCGGCTGGCTCATGCTGGAGCACCTGAGCGTATGGAAGGAATGGAACAGCACAGCGAGCAATCCGTTCTATGGGAAAGTGGACATGAACCGGATCGCGCTCATCGGCCATTCCCGGGGCGGCGAGGCAGTCACCGTGGCGGCCGCGTACAACCGGCTGAAGTCGTCGCCGGAGGACGGCAACATCAAGTTCAATTACGGCTTTGGCATCCGTTCCGTCATCTCGCTGGCGGGTACAGACGGGCAATACGAACCGGCAAGCCAGCCAACGGAGTTGACTGATGTGAACTACCTCGCCCTGCAAGGCGCTCACGACATGGACGTCAGTTCCTTTGCCGGAGCAAGCCAGTACAACCGGATCCGGTTTACCTCGGGCAGTGATGATTTTAAAGCGTCCGTCTATATTTACGGGGCCAATCACGGGCAGTTCAATACGGTATGGGGCCGGAGCGATGCGCCGGGGCTTGGCAACCTGCTGTACAACCGAGCCCAGCTGATCCCGCAGGAGGAGCAGCTGCGAGCGGCGAAGGTGCTCATCTCGTCCTTCCTTGATGCAACCTTGTATGGGAGAACAGAGTACCGCGCTATTTTCCAAAATCTAGGTTACGCAAAGGAGTGGCTGCCGGATACGATGTACATCCACGATTATTCAGACGCCCGGACGACGCTCATCAGCACCTTCGACGAGGATATCGACCTCTCCACCACCACGCTGCCCGGCGGGCAACTGATAGGAGAGCGGCTCACGGAATGGAAAGAAGAAAAGGTCGAAATGAAGTTCGCCCCCGGTCCGTTTAACGCCGTTCGTCTCGGATGGGACCGCGTCAAGGTCGATGGCACTCCTTCTTATACGATCGCCTTACCCGATAATGGGGTTGCTATCCCGCCGAATGGCACCCTCGTCTTCTCCATGGCGGATCGGTCGGGTACACAGGAAGAGCTGGTCGATCTGACCATCGAAGTCGAGGATATCAGCGGCAACACGGCCTCCCTGCCGCTAAGTGCAGCGGGCGGTCTGCTGCCGATGTTCCAAGGCGGTATCGTAAAATGGCCGTTGACGTCGCTGATGCCGACCAAAGAGCCGGTGTTTCAAAACTTTGCTTTCCAGCTATCCGACTTCAGCCACGTCAATTCGTTGTTCCAGCCGGAGCGGATCCGCCAAATCCGATTCGTGTTTGATCAATCCGCCAGCGGCTCGATCTATTTACGTGATGTCGGCATTCGTGACGATGCTGCTGTCATCAATGCCTTGAAATCTAGTATTGGGAAGGAAAACGAGCGATGACCACAACAAAGAGAATGTTATCTGCAAAAAAAGTGATTGCCACGATCGTACTAGGCTTGATCTCCGGGGCTTTGCTAGGAGCCCAGCAAACGATTGTCTTATCCCCTGAACTGGAAGATCAAATCGCGGCGCAACTCGGGTCGAAGCAAGTCCTTATTCTGATCACCATGCTTCAAACGGCAGTGTTAGCCGGACTGGCTACAATCGCAGGGATCTGGGCTGCTCCCAAAGTGAATCTGAACAAGCCATTGGTGTGGAGCAGAACCAGCCTGGTAGCAGCGCTGAGCATCGGACTGTTGTCCGCCAGTTTTATTGCCATTGCAGAGAAGCTGGTGTTTGCCGGAAGTTTGGGACTATCGGAGAAGTTTGAATTTTCCTGGCTTTATTTTGCGGGAAGCGTATTGTACGGGGGAATCATTGAGGAGCTTCTAATCCGATTCGGACTGATGTCGATCCTCATCTGGCTGGCCAGCAAGCTGACAAACACCTCGGATCGCAATAGCATCTATATCGTGGGAATAGTCTTGGCCGCCTTGATCTTTGCCGCAGGGCATCTTCCTGCCACTGCACAAATGCTGGGGTTAAGCAACGTGACTGTAGCCCGGACGCTATTACTTAACTTCTTGCCAGGCATCGGATTTGGCTATCTGTATTGGAAACACGGAATAGCCTACGCCATGCTCGGACATATCGCCACGCATGTCATTAACCAGTTGATTTTGCTTCCTGTGTTGTTCAATGGGATAAACTAAGCATAGTGAGAAACCACAACCGCATAAGGTTGTGGTTTCTCTTCATGGGCGCGAGGGGCGTCGTATCCCTGTCCTATATATTTAAGAAGCCATTCAATACGTGAAGAAACTAAAACTCATCCGACAATTCACTTAGCATTTTCTCGTATTTATGAAGTTTCCTTTGTGCATCGTATTTACTGTAATGCAGAACTTCTCTTTTTGTTAGATATAACAGTGTCCACCATTTGCTTTTATCGCGGGGTTCCCATATTTTCGCCAGTTCTTCGGAACTTGCTGTGTCTAGTTCCTGTTCATAGGAGTTCAATTCCAATCTTGTATCCGATATCAAGATCTCTAATAAAATTCTTTTAATTCTAACTTCATCTACATAGGGTAGTAAGCTGCTCAAACAGAGTTCAGTTTTGAATTCCTTACCTTCTGAGTTTGGACCATAAGCATAAATAGGACTAACGATTTTTTGGTCTTCCAGATAAAATCTCACTTTAAACAAGTCGGTTATGTATTCATCAAAGAATAAGGCTCCACCTGGAATTGATTCTAAAATAATTTCCATAAATGATGCCTCCTACATGAATTACAGCCCCGGGGTCAAAAATAACGAATGCTTCTGCATACTATGAGTGCAGCAAGAGGGTCATTTCAGTCGTTTCATCATGTTTGTAATTATATATGTAATATTACTACATTGCAATTTGTATTCATTTCTAAATACATTTTGTGTTATGTTATAATTCCTCACTTTCTATCTATACTGATATGTGAGGTGATTCGTGTGAGCAATGATGAGTTCATCATAACTCCAAGGGAAGACAAGACTGTGACAATGTCCATTCGCATTGAAAAAATCCTTCAAGAACAATTAGATGAACTTGCCCGGAAGAGCAATCGTTCTCGGAACGAAATCATTAACATGGCGTTGGAATATGCCCTTAAGAATGTTAAGTTTATCGATTCCACAAACGAATAATTCATGTAAATTCAATCATATAACCTTGAAAGCAAAAACCCGCTCAACGAGCGGGCTTCATTGCTTCAAGATATTTATTTCAGAAGTGTTCCTAGGATTCCTCCACCCGAATCCCCACCACTTTTTCTGCCAAATCCACATCGCTGTGATCCAGTTGCACCTTCACCTTACCAAGTCGACGTGCTTCACGCCATTCCCGTAGGTCTTCCTCATTCTCCAGCTTCAATTCCGCAATTTCACTGGCTCGATCAAACATGTACTTGCTCGTGTACAGACAGGTATATATCCCTTGTCCACCTAGCGCAATGGGCTTGTCCCGCCGCTCCCACCGTTCGATCGTAAACTTAACATACAACTCCTCTTCTGTCCCAGGCCGAGCGGGCCGTTCCGTGATTTCCCTTCTCCGGACCACCTTCCAATCCAGAACACGACCAAACCAATGGATCCCCGTGTTCCCTGGGCCCAGGAACTTCTTGCGAGACTGGCACATTGCAATGTATTCGATTTGAGTCAGTAACTTGTGGTCGACGATATTTTTCAGTGGCATATGGTAAAAACGGAGCTTCAGCGCCATTTCCAGCTGGGAAGGCTCTCTGAGTGAACCTACCAAGACGTTCTTGCCCGCAAACTTGTTGTAGTAATATTCCTTCGTCCCGCGAGGGCGAGTGGAACGTTCGTAAGCTTTCTCCGGGCTGTCTTGAATGATCTCATCCAGTAGTTGCTCCATCAGACCGGTTGTGTTGGGCAGAAACGGGATTGCCCCGATGTTGACGAGCTGAATGCTTTTGTAAAAAGGATGCTCCTTAAACTTCACCTCATCTGGATATGGAAAGAGCACATACGCCCCAAACATACTCCGCTCGTACTCACCGTTTCGTTGATCCTGGTACACAATCGCATCCCGATAGCGGTGCATGGTGTTGATGTCTTCCTCTTCAGGCCCCGGCTGCTTGTACTTCTTCCAGTAAGGCGTCCCCTCATGGGCTGCATTCAAACGATATTTGGCATCAAAAATATACTTATACTCAATCGCCGCATCATTCTTTTTTAATGTCAGCACATTATCCGGTTTCTGTGCCAACGTAGTGTGGCTGTCTCCCGGGGGCAGAGCATTATAGTAGAGGGTAAACACCTCTCCATTACGCGGATTCCGATACACCATCTTCGCCTTCCGCCCCTGGTTCAGCGTCACAACGAGACCGCTCCGGTTCACCTTAATCAGGTCCTGGCTTACCAGCTCATATTTTCGCCGCATCAAATCGTGGATTTTCAGGAAACACCAGTACTCGTACAATTGCGCCAGATCCTTCATCGATAGCCGGAACAGATCGCCTTGGATCGAAAGCCCCTTCATCAGCAAGAGATAGATCTGATAGACCTCCCGATACCCCGGAGCCATCTGTAAGACCAGGGATAGGGAGACCTGCTTCATATCCCCAACTTGCAAAAAATCCTGTCTCAACAGCCGCTGTACCTGCGAACTCATCACGTCGATTTTCTTCAGCAATACGGGGTCCACGTTCTCTTTCCTTGCTGCGTTGGACCGTAGCTCCTTCAATTTTGAAGTGATGCGCAATAACAACCAGCGGACGAATCGATTTTCCGCCGTATCGAAGTCTCTATATCGCCGGGTCTCAAGCACGTGCGTAGGTAGCTCCTGCCCCGGAAGAAATAGCTCTGGCCGTTTACGCAAAAAAGCGATATTCTCCTTCCCCACCCGCTTCGCCTTCGACGCTTCCACAAGATGAGATTCACGGCGCATTTTGTAGTGGGGAGCGTTTTTGATCCGATCAATGCCTTGGGTCAGCTGCACAAAAACCCGCTGTAATATCGTAAAAAACTCCGTTACACTCTGCTGCCGTGTCTCCCTTAATCCGGTAAGATGAAACGTCTTGCGCAGGAAGTCAAAAGACAGGTTATAGATCTGCTCATTTACCTCTCGCAAAATCACTTCATAATCGCGCTTGTAGTCCATTTTGGACGGGAACACTTCAAGCTGTAGTTTAAAGATCACTTCTCCATGCAAACGAAGCTCCAACTCCGTAAGGCCGACCTCATTCTGAAAGTTGAGCACTCCAGACAAGATCCGACTGCGACTACCTATAGGTTTCACCGCTTGTCGTAAGTGAAGATTTTCATGGAAGAACACGATGGGCAAATCCTCTTGCTTCTTCTCCAGCACGAATTCATAAGGTTGGGTTTCGAAAAATAGAGGCGCTGCCGAATCACCAGGATTCCAAGTCGCGAGATCCATGGTTTGATGGGAGAACACCTCAACTGAAGTCATAACCACCTTTGGAGATGGGACCTCGATATGGAAATGGGCATCCACCCACACATCCCCATCTTGCCGATGTAGCTGCATCGTTTCGACGGTCGGATGAAATGGCTTCCCTTTGATATACAAATCAAACCAATTGGTCTCTATGCGTATTAACTCGATTGGCGCATTACGATAACCAGTACGAGGTGAATCCATCTTCTTCTAGCCTCCGTAACATCGAAGCGATTTTCTTGGCACTACGCGGATACTTGGCCCGATCGATCAGTGATTTGAACTTATCCCCCTCGAACAAGGAGGTCATATCCTCCTCATACTCATTGACGGCAAAAGAAAAATCCACACACTCCCGCATTAGTTTCAGAAGAACCCTGCGGATCGAAGCGCTGCTGCCTTGAATGCGAGGCAATATTTTTTGGAGCAACTGGTGATCAAACGCCTCATCCTCAGTGAGCAACCCAAACCGCTGGTTATAGAGCATATAGAAGCACACCGCATCCCGAATCCGAAAACCAACATGCGCATGGATCTCTTCCAAAGTGCTGTTGATGTTCATTAGCTTTTCGGTCGTGCTTCGAATCAAATCCTTGGAATCCGCACCATAGGCATCGACTAGCTGCAGATAATCACTTCTTAGGAATCGATTAGGCGTTGCCTCTGGACGTTGCCCTCTCCCTAACTCCTCGTCAGGATACCGATCTAAAAAGATATCATTAAACTCGATGGTATTTGCCCGGTCGAGTACCTTTTTACTGAAAGGGTGTGTTGTCTCGTCCATATTGACCGTTCCGACCAAGTACACATTCTCCGGAATCGATAGATTGCCATAAACCTCTTGATCCTCGTCCTGCACAAGCGAGCTGCTGTGAAGGATTGGAGCGGTAGCAATACGTTCGTCGCGCCATTCCTGAGTCTCCAAAATGCTGAGCATATCACTGAAATAGTGCTCAACTCGAGCCAAGTTCATCTCATCCAGACAGATGAAATAAGGTTTGCTCGGGTTTTGGGATGCCTCTAACAACACCTCGGTAACCCGCCCTGGACGGAACTTACCGGACAAGTCACTGTAGCCAATCAAATCCGACGGATCACTCCAATCCGGCCGGACCGGAATTAGCGTAAACTGTCCATTCTCCGAGGTCGCCCCCATCGCCTCTGCAAAGAGCTTAATTAGCTTGGTTTTCCCGGTTCCCGACACGCCAGCTAGGATGACGAAAGGTTTGGTTTTGAGGGAGAGGTAGAAGTTTTCGATGAGGTGCAATGGGTAACTAAACCCCTTCTGGCTAATATACGCTTTGATCTTTCGTAGAACTTCCACTACATCTCTGTCCTCAATGAGAGCTGGACTTTTTACTACCTCATCCATATTGTAATCTCCCTTTATACGCGTAAAATCTGGCCATTTTACTTGAGGTGATTGATCTTGGATGACTGTCAACCCCGGAATGGTGAACCGGAATAGATATCCTTGTTTCACCCCACCACCTGAATGGATTGGTCCCTGATGAATATTCAATTTCAAAATTTCCTGAGAAAAATTACTCAATGGAATATTCGGCTCAATTGCAAAATACTCCACCCGAATAAGTCTCCCTTCCTCTTCCCAACTTGACCCTGCCATTGAAGAGGGTTTTGGAGCATGTACAGGGTCTTCAATCACCCTACTTACAAAACGCAATGATCCATTCGCGTAATGTAAGATGATATCCCCTTTTCGCACTTCATCCATCGTATCCCAATGATATTGCGAGCGTCCTCCTTTTCCAGACAAAGGTGCCCACAGTATCCCTTCTTCCCTTTCTGCATTAAGAGTTGAACCTTGATTGACCCACCAAATGTCAGGGGATTTTGCACTCGTGGAGGGGATCAGTTTCATCTCATACTTGAATGGTTCACCTGTGGAGTAAAACTCGATAAACTCTGCTAATTCGTCTGGTACGAGCACTTGCTTTTTGCTAGCCGAATCCTGAGGTTTTTGAGATATGATATATTCATAAGAAATTTTGAAAACAGATTGCATAAGCTCTTTAATCTCAGGCGAGTGGTAACGTATTTGAAAAGTAGTTCTTCCTGCACTTACTTGATCAACATTTCTTAAAGAGGCCTGATAATGGAGCCCATTATAAATAAGAGTGAGTTGTTTTCCTTTACCAACCTCAACCACTTCTCCACCGTTGGCTTCATTGAAAAATTTCACAAACTCATTTGGTATCGTCGACCCATATTCAAAAATAGACCAGTCCACTTTTTTTCTACCGATGAGATTAGGAATTGCATCATCGTGTGTCCAGCTTCTAACTTGAGTGAGCATGTTGACCCTCGTTTCTGATATTGATTACATATTTTCAATATAACCTTCATAAATTATATTCCAATAATCTTGTATCAAAACAGAAGGTTTTTGGAGAAACGTGATTTGATCACTCTGTTTAAAGAAATCAATGATCTGGAAGCTAATTTTGATTCTGTTCAGCGAGAAACTGATTCATTAAATAAATTAAACCAGTCTGAGAAACACTATCCAATCAAACTTACTCGGTTATTCAAAATGCACTAAACATAGTCAAAAAAGCTCTTACTCTTAAGAGTAAGAGCTTTTTTGACTAAAAAATTCAGGACGAAATCGTTATTGGTATAAACGTTTATCTGTATATATCTGATTTTGATTACAAGTTGAAACTCACCAAACAAATGATCCATTCGGAATGTTCGTAATAACTAATTCTTTACCTAGTACACTACCACCTGCGTTGTGCTGAATATAATATTCCTCCAAGTGATATTGACTGTAAATATCTCTAATTAATTCACAATTGTCATAAGTTACGATCCATGGATAATTTTGTAGATGTTGGCTTATTACCCTCTCAAGATTTATATGATCATCTTCCTCAAAATAATTAGTATACAGTCTGTTCCCTTTGATAACATAAGGAGGATCAATGTTAAAAAATGCATTATGTTTAACTTCACTCAGCTTGTTAATTATTAAATCACTAGCATCACAATTATAAATAGTGATACGATTTTTCAACAAAGCGATATTCTCTATTTTCTTTTTTATATCCTCTTTATTAAAACGACAATCCAGCTTATATTTGCCGCTCTGCGATTCTCCCCCAAGCGGCCCCCCCTTAATAATACCAGAGAAATTCACACGGTTTAAAAAAAGCGTTGCAAACCCATCGCTCAATGCATCAGCAGAGCTATCATCATATATAGCCTGTTGAGTCTTTCTTTCTTCTAGGGTTATGGGAGTATCCACAATCATCTTAAGTAATTCATCAGTGTGATGAAACACTGAGTACCAAAAGTGATATATGTGGGAATCAAAATCATTTAGCACAGCTGTCTGTACAACATTTTCTCTTAATAAACCAATCCCTATACCGAAGCCACCTGCAAATGGCTCTATATACGTTTTGTTACCAAAAGCATTGATTTCTATAAGAGTTTTTACTTTATCATATATTTTTGACTTCCCGCCTGGGTAACGGAGCGGTGAAAGAGACTTAGCCATGTACTACCTCTCACTAATCATTTTTCTATATGTCAGAAATGCATTTGGTAACCAATCGGACAGATCGTATGGGTTTAAATACATCTTATTCCTTGTGTTTTTCGGCTTTTTTATAATTGCTGGAACAACCTCAAATTCAGTTGGTGGACTAGGTTGCATGAGTTCTCTATCATCAGCAATGAGCCTATACAATGGTGCAAGAAGCCCCTGTTGCTCTTCATAATCATATCCATCCGGTAATTGCCCAAATTCAGCATAGTTTAATAGCTGTAGTCCCAAGTACCGATCAAAAAAGTGGTGATTTCTCTGATTCCAGAAGTTATCAAGGCAGTGTTTGCATGAGCGTGAGCACTCGCATTCCGAAAGAATAAGCCTTGCTTTTTCTAACACTTTATCAAGAACCGAACTAACAAGAGATGAATAACCTGCACCGCTTGAAAGATTATCATAGAAAAACATTTCAATGTGTGAGTCACCGTCATTCTTTATTCTTGGTCTCCAACCTCCACTTATCTCACTGTAATCTATATCAAGTACCAAAGAGATTGCTTTTCTAAGTGCTTCATGTAAGGTCGTTACTGCAGCACGTAGTATGCTCTTTTCCTCCGCATTGCTGTTACCTATAAGTTTAGTAGTGTCATAAGATATATCCAACATAAACATATCAGTTAAAAATTCATATCCTAAAAAAATATTGGTTGCTACATATCTCTCATGCCGACACAAAAAACGGTCATGATAAGGTTGTGAAAAAGTAAAATGACCATTATTACTCAAATCCGCAACCTCCGCACCTCCACATTTTTTACATACGTTAAAACCATTCTTGTTACTTCCCATATTCACTGTTAGTACCTTCCTATCAGACAGCTTTGCATAACGAATATTACTTTGCCTATAACTTTTCATATCCGTCTCTGCTGGAACATAGGAATAGTAAGGTGCTTCAGCATAAGTGTATTGTTCATCTTCATCTTCAAATTTTACTTCGTCACCTTTAACAGGAGAAAACCCCCATGGACGTAACATTTTTCTGTGATCTGTTCGCGCTCCACAATATGGACATTGCTCTTTTGAATAATCCTCCTGTTCCATTCCGAACCAGTTACATTCGGAGCAAATAATAATATCTTTATAATAATCCTTATTCTTGAAATAGTATTCAGCTTGATTTGTTTCGTATCCTTTTGGACGAGGATTGGCGTAGATACCACCACTTTTATATATCTTTTTATCTATCGTGACAAATCTACCAGGCGCATATTCACTGAGAGCTATAGCAATATCTCTCTCAGGTGCATACTGTATGTCTCGAGGTGCATTTTTACCCCTCTCAGATTCTTTCTCGACATAAAACCTCACAATATTTTTCGGGAATGAATATGATGGAATGTAGCCTTCACGATAAAAGATATCAAAAGCCGAAGTCTCTTTATCATTATTAATATACTCATTTCGTTTACCTTCAACTAAAACCTTTTGACAGATATCACGGAATTGGCTGATTGTCTCATCAGTGCACATATCCATAGTTTTTACATAATTAATGTATTTTTCCCCAAATTTCTCACAAAACGTTATAATACCTATATCAACAATGCCATCAAACTGTAATTTCATTTCTAAGGTTGACATAAAACCATTTAAGGCTAACATGTTTGTGTGACGCTGCTTAATTTTAGGATTAGTTCGGTCAATCCATGGTTTACGCGGAGCTCCAGAAATCATCTCATCAGGATGCATAAAGTAATGACTGTCATGCGTACCACCAGAAGCATAAGTTACAATTGTGGAAATACCTGCATTCTTACGACCAGCACGACCAGCCCGCTGTTGGTAATTCTCTCTCATTGGAGGAATATTTCGAAGTCCGACGGCAGTCAACGAACCAATATCAATACCAACCTCCATAGTTGTCGTACAACTTAAAACATCAATCGATTCCTCACCGTTTTCGCCTACGTTAATATCTTGAAAACGCATCTCATATTTTTCTGTACGACTCCAGGTATCACTTCTGGTTTCTTTATGAGATAATTGAGCTGTATGCTCCTCAGTTTTGATTTTGTGAATATTTTCAATTTTATTCAAAGCGTTAAGTACTGGAATTCGCCAGAAATCAAAACGTGATAAATCCAAAGCATTTATTGGTACAACATCTGTAGAATCATAACAAGAACCACAATAGTCACCAATCTTGTAAGGAGATAGTTTCCCACATTTCACGCAACGATACCACATAAAGTCTCTATCGGCAATTTTTATTTCTACCGCCGATAGTTTGATGTAATATCTATTATTTGATGCTTGTGAGAAGAACAAATCACGAACACTCTCCATGATCTTCCTAAATACTAAACCATCGATATTCAGCATTTCTTGAAATCTTTGGATCAACTGTCTGTCTAATTCTGCTAAAAAATCACCCAAACCAAATGTTTGTACTTTACTACGGCCTGGTAAGCCTCTTCTGACATCATCAGGAATTATTTCACCGATAGCAGCGCTATCATCCATTACATCCCAAAATAACAGAACTAGCATTTGATAAAGTGTCTTACTATCAATAGACACCCCAAAATCATCCAAATCATATTCAAGTTCACTAAGAATTGATGACAGAGGGGCTAAGAAACCAATACCAATATCCTTGAATGAACGAGGACTTTCCGTGAAAAAGGTCAGCAGTTGCTCATAATACTCATCTGGTAATGGTTGATATTCTTGAACTAGTACCCCATAGTCAATTGCTTTTCCACGACGTTCGGTTTTGTTTTTCTTATCAACAAACAGCCTCTTATGGTTCTCAAATTTTTCTTTACTTTTGCCACTAAAAAAAGAGAGATTGTTTTGAACACATACATCTAAGAATGCAGGATATAAATCAGATAAAGAATGTTCTTTTCCATCCATCCGCAAAAGAAGAGAGGATAAGATAACTGCCTCTCGGAAAGCATCCGCATCAGACGATTTTGACAAGTCACGTGCAAGTTTTGCAGCATTCTGCCGGGAATCCGAGAACAACAGGACTTTTTTACCTTGATTAATCAATTCAGATTTCGCAGGTTGCAGTTCAAATTGAGCTTTTGTCAGGTTATAGAACGGAATATTACCCTTGGTAGAAAAATTAACAGGTTTCTTAAGTCGCATTGCCTTTCTGCATTTTGGACAAACATTAAAAGTAAATGACTGTGACTTTGAGTCAAAATCACTATTATAAATAACTGTTAAAAAATTATCGCTATTTTGTGGTGACGTGTATAGTTTTCCCGTAAAAGGGTCAAGCGCTCCTATTTTATCGTTTTTTCTTTTCTGATAGCCTCTCGGTGCAACATAAAGTAGCATTTCATTAAGCGAGTTTACATCACCATTTAACCCTCGTTGAGGGAATACATACCAATAGGGTTGTCCCTCATTTTTCTGAACATAAACTTTAAAATACAAAGCCCCACATTTAATATGGTTTACAAGCTCATAAATTCGCCCACCACAATTACATTTATCTTTTGGTAAAGATATAACCTTACCTAATGGAAGTTTCTCACTATTTGAATACCTTGCGCTATTACAATTTGGATTAGAACAAGCATAAAGCCCCTGTAGTCCACGCAAAAACATATGAAGTCGCACTGGGAATAGGATATTCCCATTCTTTGCGGCTAGAGGCACTATGGCTAGTAAAGCATCAAGTGCTTTCTCAGCATTATTACTGTCTCCGAAGAGTTCGTTCTTGATCTCACTATAGGATTTTGCACCGTCACGACACATTTTATGAAGCAACATAAATGCTTGATATTTGGGTAGATTATCGTAAAGCCATTCTTGAGCCTGACTCTGAGTAATATTATCTGCTAAATCATAGTTAAACACTTTTTTTGCGAAATCTTTAATTCGGACAATAATGTTGTCATCTTGTACTTCATCAGCACTAATTGAAGCTAATGCGTCAATATCTGTTTGTACTTCAAATTTATCTGGGATAGTTTCTTTATTACCAAACAAGAATTTGCAGTAATCTATATTTTTACCAGTTAGCGCTGAATAAAACTCATTTATTGCTTTTTGCTCATTTTGAGGCATACTCGCAGTTGTTAAAATAAATTGTACTCTATCAACCGAAATTCCCAAACGGTAGAATAATCTCTCCAACAGTAGTGCAATTTCTCCACCTGAAGAACCACGATACATATGTGCTTCATCCAAAACAATTAGGAGTTTATTATCATCGGATGCTTCTAGCCACTGCTTAGTTTTTTCCCAAATCGTCGCTTCACGCTGACGCATAAGCATGTACTCCAACATGGAGTAGTTGGTAATTAGAACATCCGGAGGACAGTTCTGCATCTCAAATCGCGTTATGAGTTCAGCATCAAATGGTGACGGTTTGTGAATATTCTTTTCCAAATTTTCAATAAAATCTTTTAGCCCTTTGTCACCAAATCTTGCAGGGAATTTATGGATTCTTTTTAGTCCTTCTATATTATTTAGTTGTCGCCGCTGAGTTTCGGCATCGGCTGTATCATCTATTAAATAGTTTTTACGGAAGGCATTCGCTAGTTCACGGCTACTTGCCAGTTTTGCATCACCAGAATATGGAGTCCTACCCGTATACATCCCAAAATGTGGAATACGGCTGGCTTGAGTATCCTTAATGAATATATCTCGGAATTCATCGCTTCCAATTATTTTTCTAAATCGGGCAAGTTGGTCAGAAACAAGCGCGTTCATAGGGTAAATAATGAGAGTGCGAACAGCCTCCATCTTAAACAGCCCTGAATGATTCTTGGCTTCATCGAAACATTTAGCTATTATTGGCCAAAGAAAACTTTCTGTCTTACCCGAACCAGTTCCTGTTGAAACAAACACATCACTCCCTGCCAAATAATACTCAAGAGCCTTAATTTGGTGTTCAAACGGATCAGCGAATATACCAAGGTTGGCTTCAATAAGTTTCAGTAGGGATTCCTTAATACTTTGTTTGATGTGAGGAGAATTTTTTATAGCATCTGGAACTTTTTTATATGAGGCGGAGGTTTCGATATAAGGCTCACGGGCAATATTTGTATGTTTAGAGCAAAGTTCACCCAGAAGATCATCAACATAAAGGAGCAGGGTTTCACTATTAGCTAAATAGTCTGATTTTATATAATTTGTCAATTTTTCTCGGATAGTCCGATAGTAATGTTGTACACCATTTGCATTTCTCATTTCACATCTTCCCCTCTTACCTCAATACCAATATTATTGAGAGTACTTGTAATCTCTGCAATAAAGTCGTTTTTTATTAAAAAATGCACTTTATTAAAAGCATTATTGATTGGCCAAGATATAAGTAGTAGAAAGTAGTATTCTCGGTTTGGTAGATAACCCGTTAGCCTAAGTATTGAGTATTCATCATCTATTTTTACTATTTTGGCTACTAAAGGGTTATCGTAATGAGCTTTTAATGCAAAATATAAGCGTCTATATTCATAGGCTGTTAAACTGTGACCGTGACGCTCAATAGTTTCATCTGCAAATAAAAGTGATTTGTCATCTCCTCGAATAACTCTGTAGTACGGACCCTGTTCAGATTTTCGAGCCACAGTAAAGTCTGTAAATATTTGGGCTGACCACGATTGTGATGGATTAGCGTCTGATAATGGATTAAAAAACTGCAAGTCATCATTCAAATCATCCTTCTCATAAAAGTCTGTAGTTTCATACATTGACAATAAATATTCCTCATAAGAGAGAGAATCCCTTAATAAAAATTCGGAAATTGTAACTGTATATCTTGTTGGTGAAGTAAACACACCAAGTCCATTTAAAATAAAATTATTAGTAGGAATACCGAAAAACAAGGATGTATTACCAATACAGATAGTTCTTCCAAAATTAGATAACTCATTTCTATTATTAGCATTCAAAAAAAGATAACCTGTCTCCTCATACACGCTACGTATATGAACAGAGAAACTTATATTTGTTTTTTTGTCATTGCTAAACTTGCTAGCTATGCTAGGGAAAAGTTCAATGTAACGTTTCATTAACTCATTTATAACTACTGTTTGGTGTTTCTTGGTTGCCCCAACCATATTATTCGAAGAGCTTTGTGCTATCCACAGGCACCAGAGCCCCATTGCTGAATAACAAACTCGGTAAATGAACGAATCAATTGACTCCCCCTTATACCGACTAATGCCCATATCCTTTGACATAGCGCAAATTAGTTCATTCATTGTGAGAACCACCCCAAAAGCAGCTGTTTTTGCGTGCATCGGCCATCTGGTCCCGCATATTTTAATAAGCGATCAGATGTGTTATACGGATTAATATGTAACACATCTACACAATAAGGTAAAACATTAAACGCAAGTACACAGCATAAATCACTTTCATTATCTATTGATTGACTAAAATGCTCAATTAAGCTATGAGGGTAGCCCAATTCTTTAACTATTCCCCTGAATATGTTCCTATATCTATTGTTTTCCCGTTCAAATTGTGCTGTGTATCTATGCTCCTGTATTATTGAGGGGTCTTCTGTTAACTCAGTAACTACGGAGAGAACTCCTATACGATTCAAATTTAAATAATTAAAGTAACGCATAAATTCCTTTGACAAATAATAGAGTGTTCGATCATATGCAACAGTTAGAAATATAATTTTATCTCTGTGCTTATCCAGTATTGGAATTAACTCGGTCTCATTATAGTTGCCAATAAAGTTGTCTAAACAAGCAACACGATCTGCTGTTTGTAAAAACCGGTCTATTTTATCACCTGTAATATCATTCCTATAACTCAATGTACTTACAGTTGGTTTTCCTATAAGTGTATTCGACACACATTTAATAATATTCATCCCAGTAGCGCGATTTACTATAGTAGGTACTCCATAAAATAGAGTTTTACTTAAATGCATTATCAGAAGTGTGAAATATTCTGCTTTGTAATTCACTCCAATATTGGAAAGGTTATATCCTAAATAATCCTTGAACTCATTCATATCAGATGGACACTTGGAAAACACTACAGAACTCTGTTCCTCATCCATACGTTTTTGTCCCTCTTCTAATTCGATTATCAATTGTTCTTTAAGCTTTTCAATGTAATTATTTGCGTCCACCAATGCCTTCGAAATCTGGTCTATTTTATCAAGTAATTGTGCTTTTTCTTTTTGGAGAGAATCTATTTTATTCCTGTCTTCTTCAGCACCAGCTTGAAGTTCAGCAATAACTGAGAGCTGATCATTTATTGATTCAACATGTGCTATTCTAGTAGACGATAACTCATCTCTGCATTTTATTAATTCAACATCCTTCGATATAATATCCGCTTTAAGCTTCTCGAGTTCAATCTCTAGTTCCTTAATATTATTATCTGATAGTTCTTGTTTCTTACTCATATCCCTTAGAGATGTGACTGCAACACTTAATAACGAAATATATTCCTCTGAGTATTTTTCCTCTAAAAGTTTGAAATATAATTTGACATTCTTGAAAAAGAAAGAATAAGGTAGGGTTCGTAAAAAGGCCTCTTCTTTATTATCCCCTTCACTTATATATCTGTTTATTTGATCTTTAATCTGAGAAAGCCAATTTTTGATATGTTTATCAATGAATAACGAAATAAAACGACGATTACGATTATTAAATAGCAAATTAACAACATCATGCTTTGAGATTGCATTAGCTCGGAACCCTGGGCGGATTTTTGCAAACTCTTTTGGATTTTTTGTAAAATATCGAATTATATCTTTATGTGGTATAACTGAGCATATATAATACACTTCATCTTCGGTTAATTGATGGATATAGCTCATATCCATCCCTCCTTGATAAATTGCTTAGCAACTGAGTTAATTTTACCTTTTACCCTACACTTATCGATGTACCGAGAAGCTGTTTCACTAAGTGTAATTGAACTAAAGCTAATATCATCGAATTCCTCTAATCGTTTGTTATGTGCCAGGATATCATTAAGAAAATCTTCACTAGAGACCTCTTTTTTGCTGTCAGGATAAATGTAACTTACAGGGTAGTTACTATACTCATAGTGGATTATTGAACTTGTTGGAGTTAAATAAATATCCTGCCCACATGATAATGGAGAAACTCCATAGCGATTGAAATGATAATAGACACCCTTATCAGGTATAGTAAACTTGTTAACTTTAATATTGGTGGGGATTATCTCCGTATAACCGTGAAATTTAGGTATTTCTTTATCAATAATAATTTCCGAGTTTTTTCTAAATATTTTAGTTCTTTGTGTAATTGATATTTTTGAAATTTCAGGTGATATTTTTGATATTTCCCTAGAATATACATTGATATTCCCATGTGCTTGTAATTCAAAGCTCGAATATATATAAGCATTTTCTGATGTGATAATATTGACTTCATTTGACGTTTTTGATGGTGGCCAAAGCAAAGTTAGTGTCTCTGAAATATCTAATCGATAGCCCCATGACTCTAGCAAATTATCTATAGTAGCGGTTTTTTGTTTAATTGTTAAAACAAACCCAGAAAATTTTCTATTCATTGTTTCAAATGAGATTATTTCTCCAACTTCTACACCTTTAGGAAAACAGTCGCAGGTAAATTTGGTCTTTTCTTCTATAGAAACAAAATAATTTGTATTAGTGTATATTGTATTGCTACGAACTAACTTTGCCTTAAAATCATTATCATAGTCGTGTATTTTGAAAAAGGTTGGACTATTTTTGTTACAAAAGAAGTTAAACTTTCTTTTTGTAGTTTCAAGAGTATTTGATAAATAATAGCTATATGAAAAATGATCCAAAGGGATCATTGTAACAACATCTGGTGCAAAATTCTCAAAGTTAATTCTCAATGTACAAAAAGGTATATTGGCATCCTTTGTTCTTAATTCAAAATCAACATTTTGCTGTTCGTACACTTTAATTTCGCTTTCGCTAAACCTAAGACCTAAATAAAACATTCTACTACTATTATCAAAATAGAACTCTACTCTTTCTCGTTTGCTCCGTCTGGAACGAGCATCAGTGCTGATGGCTCCGTGCAAACCTAGGTAATTCTCGCATTCAACATCATTGTTCCCACTGCGATGTCTAAAATGTGCCACCATTCTAGTGCTGTATGGCGCAGCAATAAACACTTCTTCTCCACAACAAGAGCACTCATAACGATATGCTTCAAAACCGCCATTTTGAGCAGCCAACTCAGCAGAGACTTCAGATTGAAGAATTGTATCATACGCCTTACGCATCTATAATTACCCCCTTCATAAATCGGGAAATTAGTTTCATATGTTGCTTATTTCCACCTCATTCCGAAGAAAAAAATTAAGAAGAAGCTAACCTTTATATTTTCCACAAATTATGACAAAAGTCCTGCCTATTCTTTCTTATTTCGTAAACAAGTAAAAAATAACCTGTTTTTCTATATATGTAGTTATAGTATATTTTTCCAATATTGTTCGCTCCCCTTCTCAGCAGCCGTTTTCGTTATAGTGGACAAGAAACGAATAAGTATATTATTCCCCTTCATAAATTGTTTATCTTGAAATAATACGGAAATTCTAATTTCTCAAAAGAAGCATGTTTACCCTTGTAAGAAAGGTTTGATTCTGAACACCAAAACAATCACAAAATAAAGATATTCATAAGAGACAGATATTAGTGTGTTCGGAAGTAGTATAATTACAAAATGGCACAGCCATAAATATCATGGCTGTGCCATCAAAGTTTTGTTTCAAATTAATCGAGCATTAGTCAACTCCATATCTCGTCACGATAAATATTGCGCTCTTATCTGTTTTCCAAATTCACCAAAACACCCCCCCCTCACACGCTGCCTCCGCATCCACTGGGTCGCTACCCACTTCTCACCGCGAATCACCGGGACGCTGCTGTGCAGGGTCAAGTTGTTGAGTTCTTGTTGACGATAGAAGTATTCGAAGTACAAGGCGGACCCGCGCTCGGGTTTGACCTCTAAATCCAGTAAGGGAAAGACGGTCTCTCCGCCTGCCTCCACATCGTTCAAGTAGATGATCAGGGTGCTGATCCGATTGTTCTCAGCAGAAGGGCTGTTTGGGCCGAAAAAGTCATAGTGGGCTTGGTATTCTTGGCCTGGGCTGTAGTGGAGGATTTGCAAGCCTTCCGCGTGTTCGATGGGTACATTCATCAAGGCGGAGATTCGTTTTTCGATGCGATGGATAAAGGGGTTTTCCTCTTCTTCGAAAAACATCCCGCGGCTCGTGCGGATCTCACTGACCACGTTGTTCACGAGTTTGGAGTCTCGTAGTCGGGGAGCGGCTGCCTCAATCAATTGCCGGCATTCGTCGTCCGTCAGCAGCCGTTCGAATCTCATGATCAAAGGCTCTTGGTGCAGTACCGTCGCCGCAACGGTACGATCATCGAGCGAGTAGAAGGATTGAATCGGCAAGATGGAAATCTCCTCGCTCATCTCTATCACCTCTACTATTCAGTTTTTGATGGAATTATTATACATCAGCCTAAGTTCGTCGAGTATCCCCCTCATTCAACCGTTCTCCCACGGATCATTCCATCAAACAAAAAATCAACAACCTCGCAGGGTTGTTGATTTTAACATGGTTCTATTCACTTCAAACACGCCGCATCCCACTCCTGTTTCAACTCCACAAGGGATTGCTGACGCTTGCTCCGATCCTCACTCACAGCTCTTAACGAGACCTCATCGATAACCGCACCCAGCGTAAATTCCTCTGGAGACATGAAGCGCGAGGAGCAACAAAGTCATACAGGACACAACCATCATAAAAATCAATCGCCGCAAATCCTCCACCCACACTTCAACTTGTACGGAATCCCATCTATATACTGGATTTAAAATCAGACAAGTACCACGCCGGCACCGGATTCCTCATCCCGTCAAACCACGTCAAGACATCTCGGGCCTGTTGCTGCATCACGGCGACTTCCACTTCACCAAAAGGGATGGCCCAAGGAATCGAAGACAACGCATTGGTGCCGATATAGAGAACCAATAACGTAAAGAATTCGTCCGGAGGATTTCCGTGAAAATAACCGTGAATCTGTCCCGTCGCAAAATGCGGACTGACCTTAGCGCTCCACACGATGCGATTAAACTCCTCCCACGGATCCCCGTAATCCCAGCGATTAAAATCGATGATCCACAGCTCCCCTTCGGGTGAGATGATCATATTCCCCACATGATAATCCCCGTGCTGAAAGCACTGCGGTCGCTCGCTAAGGTAGTGCCGATTCGCTTCAATATAAGCGATGATCTGCTCGTCGCCCACCATTTTTACGCCGCAGTCATGATATTGCTTGATTTTCCGGTCTACTTTTCGATTAAAAGAGGATTCCCACGGTTCTTGATCCACCGGGGCAGGGATACTGTGAATTTGCCTTAAGATTTGCCCGGCTGTCACGCCAAGGTGGTATTGCCTCGTGTCCGTCAGCTTCGGCAATACCGCTTGCGCATCTTCGCCGTCACACCAGGTCGAGAGGGAATAGACACTCTGGCCGTTGTTGCATACCCCAAAATCCACAGGCCGCGACATGGGTATCCCGCTTTCGGCTAATCTTCTCATCATTTCAAACTCATGTTTCTTGTGGTCGTACTGGGAAATATCTGCGATGCGCAGCAGCCATCTCTCGTTGGTGACGGTTTCGATATAGTATTTTTGGTCGCTCGACCAGCCTTTGGTGATCGGATCGATTTTTTTGAACGTTTCGTAACCTTGGATATCCGCGAACACAGAATGCTCCCTCCCCCAATCCGCCTAGAATCATTATACCTGATGCCAAAAAAGGCCAACCAATTCTGGTTGACCCGATGAATAATCCATGACTAAAACAGCATATTCACAAACAAACCGCTTCCGTAGGTTGGCATCGTGATTTGAATCGAGGACTGGTAGATCGCGAATTGTTGTAACTGACGAGCCGTTTGGTTCATCAGGCTGCTGGCCGGCACGGTATTGAATCTTTCCATAGCTAAGGCTAGACGGTAAGCCAGGCCGACATGACTGCTAATTGCTCGCGTAGTTTGATCGAAATTCAAGCTCAAATTCTTCTTAAACTGTTCTTCATCCAACTGGAGTAAGCCGTCGCCGTCACGATAGAGTCCGAGTTGCTCGTAGGTCGGGGAATCGACTAAGAAGTCCAAGCTTTTTCGGATAGAGGGGTTTAAGATCCCGCCAGCTTCTGTCAGACGACCCACCATGGCATTGTAACTCGATATCAACTCACTCACTTGTGAAATGATTTTATCGGCATCCGGATTAACCTGAATCCTCACCGCTTCCATCGATGGAGCCAGGAGTGTTGCCGTCACTTTGTCCTTCTCCAGCTCAATCGTGTTCGACTGAGACGTTTGAATTGCACCGCCGTTCACGCTGTATGAGGCATTGGACGCAATTTCGGTTGCATTCTGTACACCTGTTGCTGACATCGCATTGCCGATAACGTCTTCAACTTCGAAAGCCTGATCCGTTCCGGTGTGGTCGCTGCATAACTCTAGCTTCAGGTGGCCCGTATCCGCATCTGGGACCATCGTTGCAGTGATCCCTGTCTTTGCTGCATTGATCGCCTCTTGTAACTTGCTCAGCGCTTGATCATTCGTATCGTGCTCAGCGATCACCACCGATAGCTTGGTCGTCTTGCCGCCAAGGGTAAGGGTGAATTCATTTATCCCTTGGCTTACAACGGACGCACTTGCTCCAGACAATAGGGTTCCGCTGTTCCTTTGAGAAGTCGCAATCGCTTTCAACTTCACATCATAGGTTTGCCTTGCAGCTCCAGCCGATGCCATTGCAATAACCAGACTGCTGTCCGAGGTTTCCACCGTTCTTGCTTCGAATAATGGATTATTCCGCAGCATCAATTTTTTTGCCGCTTCTTGCACTCTGTATGTAGATTTCAAGAAGTTAACAATTCCGGTTGCCGCTGTCTTGAAATATTGCACATAATGCATACTTGGTGAGATGAGCCTGGACAATAAAGACGAACTCTCACTCATTCTATTGGAGGATTCAACATTCATGGCTGCCGTTCCGCTCGTCGAATCGATCAAGCTATACGAGTCGTTCGATAACATCATCCATCACTCCCTTTATCATGGAACTGTAAAGTTTATTCTGGATGCATGGTCCCGCTTCGCACGATGATTCGACACTTTTCCTCTTATTTTATCTCCGAATTATCGCCGATAGTTGAAGTTTAAAGAAAACTTTAACTTCGCATGTGATTAGAATTATTGCATCTTCTCCAAGCCTTGGCAAGTCCACGGCATGACAGATATGACTTTTATTATGACAACGGTCACTATGTCCATATGACATGACTTTGATACTCTTGGAATGCAGCCACTCATACGGTTGTATTCTTAAAAGAAGGTGTGATTAACATATTTTCCTCCCTGAAAGATTCAACTAAATCCATTGTATTTATCGTGCTCGTCTTGCTTCTGGCGGTTGGTTTCAGCTTCATCCCTCATGTGAATACCTTTGCTTATATGATGACGCCAACGATTGCAGTGCTCATCATGATGTTGATCGTGACGCGTGACGGTTACCGTAAATCAGGCTGGAAAAAGCTTGGTTTGCATAAGCTCGGTTTCAAAAGTTGGGGATTTGCGCTGATCGTTCCAATCATCCCGTTGGCTGTGGGATTTGCCGTCGCCTATGTGGCGAACCTATCCTCCTTCGAGCCTGGAAGTGACTTTGAAGGCTTCAGTTGGACGGTATTTCCGCTGCTTATTGTCTTCTTATACATCAAGTCGGTGTTAACCCAATCCATGGGCGAAGAACTTGGCTGGCGCGGGTATCTGCTGCCGACCATGCTTGGATGCATGAGCCGAAAAAAGGCGATGTTACTTCACGGAGCCGTCCATGGGGTATGGCACTTCCCGTTAATTCTCAACACGGAAGCGTACCACTCCGATGAGAATCTCTGGCTTCTGCTGCCCATGACCGTGCTCAGCACGATCTTTCTTGGCCCCGTGATCGGCGAAATTCGCATGCGGACCGGCAGTGTATGGACCTCCTCGATGATCCACACCACGCATAATTTAGTGTGGCTCATTTTTGCCGCAGTGACGGTCGAGCATCAAGAAGCCGCAAAATATATCAGCGGGGACATGAGCCTCTTCGTTATTCTGTTCTACGCTGGACTGACCTTCTACATGTGGAGACGGGGAAGAACGTCTCACAATTGATGCCATATAGCAAAAAAACCACAACCTCATGGTTGTGGTTTTTATTTTCCAAAATGGGGGCGAACCGTGGTATGCCAGATCCACATTTCACTTTAGTCCCAAATCATTCGCGTTCCCAGTTTTCTATCTTTATGAAAAATCCGCAGTTGACTCCCTATACCCGAGTAAGCTTATCCGGGTTTCTTACAACGTAGATTCTATGAATCTTTTCACCCCGGTGTTGTAAATAGATAGCGGCCACGGCTTCGTCCCCGGATCGAAGCACAATTCCAGTCTCTCCGTTCAGAGCTGCAAACTCGGAGTGAAGACTTCCCTGAGACTTCAAGCCATGGAGCGCGCCAGCAAGGATAAGGGCCACTTGTTCGCGCGTTTGTATCGGATGTGTAGCCGCGATGACTTTTCCACCCCCGTCAGTGACGAGCATGACGTCTTCGCTCAGCAAGGATAACACAAGATCAACGTTACCTTGCTCGAGGGATGTGAGGAAGCGGCTCACCCATTCCAATTCGATCGCGTCGGCCGCAACCGTTTCTTCCTCGGATATGCCCATCTTGCTTCTCGCTCGGCTCATCAACATGCGGCAATTTGTCTCTCGCTTGCCAAGCAGTTCGGCGATATCGGGGTAATCGAATCCAAGCGCTTCACGAAGAACGAAAACCGCACGCTCTGTCGGCGATAACCTCTCAAGCAGTACAAGCATACCATAAGACAGCAGGTCACGGCGGACGACCGTTTCGAGCGTATCCGCTTCCGGTGTCGGAATCGGCTCGGGGAGCCAAGGACCGACGTACACTTCTCTCCTCCTCCGCGCAGATTTCTGCAGATCGAGACAGCGATTGGTTACCATTTTGCACAAATAGGCCTTCGGTTCCCTCAAACGTTCGGGATCTACGTCGCAGGCCTTAAAGAACACGTCCTGCACCACATCCTCCGCATCTGCCGCAGAACCTGTCAACTGATAAGCCAGCGTGAACAACAGCGCTTTATATTTATCGTACAGTTCCTCCATACGCCATCTCACCTTTTCCTGTTGTAAAAATTGCACACCGGGGTGCTCTTTATCTATCGAAGCATACTGGCGTGACTGATCGCAACCGTTTTCGGCATATTTGGCCGCGGCGAGAGTTCCATAATTCAATCGTTAACCGAATTCCTCAGCATGATCGATCGCCCACTGTTTGAAGGTGCGCGGCGCTCGACCGGTTACTTCTATCACGGTAGGAAGCACAGTAGAGAATCTTTGACCTTGCTTGGATAGTTCAAAGAGTGCGTCAACCATTTCCCCAGGCATATACCGAAGCAGTTGCTCATAAGCGATGTCGTCCGGGATCGTTTCAAAACCGATATCCCGACCCAATACTTCGCCAAGTATGCGTACTTGTTCTCTACGAGTAAGTCGTTCAGGTCCGGTTAACGTATAGATCTTCCCTTCATGTCCGTCTGAGCTTAAAGCTTTCGCTGCGACGGCAGCTGTGTCTCGCGAATCGATGATTGGTATGCTGAGGTCGCCGAATGGCACCCGGACAACCCCCTCGGTTCTGATCGAATCTTTCCATCGAAACGCATCGGTCATGAAACCGCTGGGCCGCAGGAATGTCCAGGATACACCCGATTCCCGCACTGCCTGCTCGGCTTTTAAGTGAAGCCGTGCAATAGCATTTCCTGCTCCAATTTCAACGGTTGCCGCTGAGAGCAATACGATATGCCGCACTCCGGAAAGCCTTGCGATCCGCGGGAAATCAAAGTCGGCGGCTAGGGGCAACATCCAAAACACCTTCTCTACGCCTTCCAAAGCCGCTAGAAACGTCTCCGACTTCAATAAATCTCCAGCTACCCGCTCAACTCCTGCAGGAAGATTCGCCTTCTCCGGATTGCGGACGAGCGCCCGTACCTTTAAACCGTCCTTATGCAGCAGCCGAACAACTTCACGGCCTACCGATCCAGTGGCACCTGTAACCAGAATCATGTTTTTCACATCCTTTGCTATTCCTATTTTTATACCGTTTGAACATGATGCAGCTGAGGACAGCGGTATAAGGTTACGCGCTTATTGTGAACTAGAAGTTGGATGCTACTTTAACCGCTTGGGCCAAGCCGTTTTCGATGATTTGCTGAGACCGATCTTGGAATTGCAAATGACCTTCGATGACAACCGTTTCAATATTCGTTATTCCCCAGAATGCCAGCATGCTTTTCACGTAGTTCACAGACATCTCTTTTTGAGCCAGCGGGCCTTCGGAGTAAACACTGCCTCGTGCGTTAAGCAGCACGACTTTCTTGTCGCCTTGCAACCCTACCGGACCTTGTGCCGTATAAGTGAAGGTTTTGCGAGGTTGGCTTAGATAGGACAGGTAGGTCAGCAATGGAGCGGGAATCGTAAAATTCCAAAGCGGGAACGCGAATACGACTTTATCTGCTGCCAGGAATTGATCTGCGTAGCTGTTCGCGATCGCGATGGCGTTTTGTTCCCGGGTTGTAAGTTCTTCACCCTTGGAAAGCTTGATAATGCCCGAATACATTTCGCCGTCGTAGTAAGGCAGCTCCACTTCGAAAAGGTCTATTTCCGTGATATTGTCATTCGGGTTTTTCTCCCGGTACTCGCTTAAGAAAGCGTCGTATAGCTTTAAGCTGATAGATTGCTCCCGATTGTTAGCTTTAACGAATAATACATTTGCCATGTTCATCATTCTTCCAGAAATGTAATAGAAGTTTTGTCTCTAAAAATAATCATGGTATTGCTTGCGTCGATCCTCATCTCCCCTTTGCGTTTTGCACATATGACGACGTACGGCTCTGATTTGTAACATGGAAACTCCATGACATGGCCAATGACTTGTCTGGTAACCTATGGACACAAGAGACCACCTCGAACGCGGATTGGCGGGGTGAAACAGGTGTGTGACCTGTATGAAAACAAAAAAACTTGCCGACGAAGGGCAAGCTTAATATTTCCAATAAAACGTATACCTTAAAAAACTTCCGAGTCATCGAATCCTGTCCGTTGTCCACGATGGAGTAAGCTCCGTAGATATAAAATGCAGACACACCCCACTGATTACGGCAGCTTAACACGTACGAACCCTGCTGCAGCCAAGGCTGCCACAGTTAAGATCGCGGCAAAGGCGGTTGCTCCCGTGGCCAATCCCGTATAGTCGATCAGGTAGCCCGTGCACACAGGGAGGATAGCGGCAGGGATATAGCCGCCGATGTTAAGAACCGCGTTCGCTTCGGCTCTGCGATGCTCAGGAACATGCAAGCCGATCAGTGTCAGGCCACCGAGTTGGCCGAGACCTTGACCCGCACCGGCCAGCAAGGCAGCCAGCACTAGCGGGGTGACGGCGGAAGCATAGGAAGCGATCACCATGCAGAGCATGGCGAGGAAGACGGACGCTGCGCCCATCAGAAGCTGGCCTCGGATGGTAAGCTTCTTCAGGAGAAATTGAACGCCCGTCGCCATCAAAAACATGAGGCATGTCATTCCACCGGCGATAAGCGGATCCGAGGCGCCCAGCAGCTTCTTCAGTAGTGAGGGGCCGAGCGACAGCATAAATGATGTTGACGTGATGCCCGGAGCGAAGACCGCGATGCCAAGAGCAAGGTGCAGCCGGTTACCCTTGGGCACGCTGGGCAGCCGAAGCCGCCATTCGCTTTGACGCGCTGGAAAGCGCAGTCGTGGAAGCGACCCGGCAACGGCGAAGGCGCTCGCTAATATCAAAAGTTGGGTACCAAACAGGGGAACGACCGGTCGGGCGAGCAACTCGGAAAAGATGCCTGATAACAGCGGACCGAGTCCTGCACCCAGCACCATGGCGACCGAAGCGGCGAGCGCAGCCGTCTTTCTCCGAGCGGGGCCTCCGACATCCACGACCGAAGCCATGCCAGCCGAGACGATGACGCCGACGGCAATGCCCGATAGTAATCGCGCGAGCAGGAGTGATGCGACCGTGGAGGCCGTGCCAAAAAGAATACAAGCGAGCACGGCGGCCGCAAGGCCCGGGAACAACACCGGCTTGCGACCGTACCGATCAGACAACTGACCGGCGACGAGCAAGGTCGCGAGCAAACCTGCGATATATGCGGCGAAGATTAATGTCAGCGTACCATTGGAGAAGCCCATCTCCTGCTGCCAGCGAACATAGAGTGGGGTGGCCGAATTGGACAGGATGAAGACCGCCGTTACGAGCCAAGCGGTCGTCCATATTCGCCAAGCGCTAGGGACAGGGGTGGTATATTGGGCTTGATCAGAAGCAATTGCCATCCACAAGACCTCCTAAGATGAAGAATTCTCATAGCACTATTCGCTCTCGAATCTCATCATAGGGTATAATCAGATATAACTAAAATACATAAATTGAATATATGAAATAACCAATTGGTTATGGTGGAGTGCATGCAAATGAACTTGAACCTTCTCCGAATCTTTGTGCAGGTTGCAGAGACATCGAACATTACGGAGGCATCCAAAGCGTTGTTCATCTCACAGCCAGCCGTGAGCAAAGCGATCAAAAATTTGGAGGCGTCGCTTGGCATCCAACTGTTCATCCGTGACAAGCATAAAGGGTTGCTGCTGACGGAAGCAGGGCGGGAGATTCTCGTATTAGCCAGGCAGATGAAGGCGATCGAGAACAGCATTTATCAAATTGCCGGCCGGGAGAACCGCCTGCTCGGCGGCAAGATCAAAGTCGGTTCCTTCCCCGCAGCAACAACAAACTTGCTATCCAAGGCCATCGCCGTTTTCCGTACAAAATATCCGTTGGTGAAAATCGAGTTGCTGGAAGGCGTCTCCGATCAAATCAAGCAATGGGTGGAAGACCGGACTGTAGAGCTAGGAATTGTGGCGTCTCCGTTCGATTCATTAGAATTCGAGAAA
Organism: Paenibacillus sp. J14; assembly: GCF_000518465.1. Lineage (NCBI taxonomy): Bacteria > Bacillati > Bacillota > Bacilli > Caryophanales > Paenibacillaceae > Paenibacillus > Paenibacillus sp. J14. The sequence continues at coordinate 40,648 of NZ_JADQ01000016.1, forward strand.
TTGCAGTCCGACTACATGGTTGCGATCGTTCCTGTGGATCATCCGCTGGCGAAAGAACCGATTATCGATCTGAATTGCTACCGAGACGAGGTTATTTTCTGTAAAGGCGGGCATGAGATCGCCATGAATTCCATCCTGAGAGAATACCGGATCGAGTTGGGGGAAGGTTTGACGGTGCAATCGGCCGAAACCTTGATCCGTATGGTCCGTAACGGGCTAGGCATCGGGCTGATCTCCAATTTTACGCTATCTTCCGTGTCGCACGATTTGGTCGTCAAGGAGATTCGACCGGACGTCACTCGTGATATCGGCATCATCGCGCATTCCTTCGGGGAGATATCGCCGGCAGCCAAACAATTGGTTACCGTCCTGCTCCAAACGGGCCAGGAGTCGGGCGAAGGTTTCGAGTGATCATACAGGATCGCCGAGCAATAAATCAAAAACCACAACCATAAGGTTGTGGTTTTTTAAGTTCAAATGGAGGCGAGGGGAGTCGAACCCCTGTCCGAAGGCAACGCCACATAGGCTTCTACGGGTGTAGTGACAGTATTGATGTCACCCTAGAGACTCCCCGTCACCGGATTCTCTTCGGGTCAGCCTGATTGTCTTCTTCAGCTAGCCGCAGGCGGAGACTAGACAGCGTATCCCACTAAAAGTTGAGCCCCTATCCTGCCACATGGGCGATGGAAGGTAGGAGCCTGGAGGCCGTTATTAGGCGGCCAGAGCCAGAGTTGGTTGTTTAGCTTTGCCGTTTAAATTTGGCGTTAGCGTTGATAAAGCGGACGCTCCCCACTACCCGCTACCCATGCTCGATCTACCCCCGTCGAATCCAAAAACGCCCCCTTAATAAAAAGGGTGTTCGAGGATCAAGGTGCAGCCTGCAAGGGCCTGCTGCTTGCTCGCATTACGAACAAGTGATGTTTCGTTCTTACATCCATTATTATACCATGTTTGCTTCCCATCATGTTTATGGACTTGATGGAAACGCTGGGAACTACCGTCGCGAGCCTGTTATCTCGCAATCTTCTGCTTCTCGCGCAACGCCCGTTGAATATCGCGTTGAGCATCCCGCTTCGCGGCGGAATCACGCTTGTCGTATTGCTTCTTCCCTTTGCCCAGACCCAGCAGCAGCTTCGCATATCCGTTGCGGATATAGATCTTGAGCGGTACGATCGTATACCCTTCCTGCTTGGATAAACCCAACAGCTTATTGATCTGTGCCTTGTGCATCAACAGCTTGCGTGTCCGCGTCGGATCGGTTGGATTAAACCGATTCCCCTGCTCGAACGGGCTGATATGCATGTTGTGAATATGAATTTCGCCGTTCCGGATCGTCGCGAACGCATCGCTAATGTTCACCCGAGCATTCCGAATCGACTTGATCTCGGTGCCGGTGAGCACCATGCCCGCTTCGTAGGTATCTTCGATGAAATAGTCATGGGAAGCTTTTTTATTTTGCGCCAGCACTTTACCGTCACTTTTCTTACCCATGCTCCATCCTCCTCAAAGTTGGGTGAGTTCCTCTTCCGACTTTCAGCTCAACAAAACGCGCAACAGAAGCTAAATCGGAAGCCCCACCGGGCAGTTTATCAGACATTTATTGTACCAACTCCAGCGGCCAAAAGCAAGAATTGACCCTTATCAAGTACGTTAAGCGCAACCTCCCTTATGGAACACATAAAGTCTGCGATGCCCAGGACTTTCAGATCTGATGATTCCGCGAAATGACGAATCCTGATAAGGTTTGCCAGCTTATGCGACTTAAGTTACAATTCAGAATGAAGGGGAAATTACCCCAACGGATTGTCTGCTTTGGAGGGGAGCAATAATTTAAGTATGAAATGGAAAAAACGAATGGGGTATGCAGGCATATTGATCCTGCTTCTAGTCGGAGCGGGGCTGTTTACCTATTGGAAGCTGAGTCCGGCGACTCACTTCAACAATACAGAAATTCCTGTTTTGGCTGCACCTCAACCAGAAGAATCCTCTTCACCTACCACCTCGTCATCCCAATCATCTGAGTCGAATTCATCCGATACGAATGACAAGAGTAAAGATCAAGTAAGTTTCAATGTGCTTATTTTGGGGACGGACGCTCGGGATCAGGAAGCATCCCGGACAGATGTGATTATTCTAGCCCATGTGAACCCTGGAAAGAAGATCGTCAACTTAATCTCCATTCCTCGCGATTCCAGAGTCAACCTTCCGGGAATCGGTTACACCAAGATCAACCACGCGCACGTCCTGGCCGAACTAAAGGGAGATGGCCACGACGGAACCATGGCTGCCATGCAAGCCGTAAGCAATCTCTGTTCCTGTAGCATTAACTATTACTTGAAAACGAATTTTGAAGGCTTCGAGCATTTCATCGATACGTTGGGTGGTCTGGACATCCACCTGGATGAGCCCGTCAAATTCACCTACGCGCACAAGACCATTCCTGCAGGAGACAATCATCTCTACGGCGCCGATGTTCTGGATTTGGTTCGGGAACGCAAATCGCTCCCAGGGGGAGATTCGGGACGGCAGGCTCATCAAGCCATGGTCCTCAAGGAAATTGCATTAACCATGGCCAAACCGCAAAATTTAAAGAAACTTCCCTCTCTGATCAATCAAGTAAAACAAGACATTCTGGATACGAACCTCACCGACAGCGATATGATCAGCCTGGCCTGGTTGGCGAAAGACATCGACGGCGATCAATTCACTTACACCCAACTTCCCGGCAGAAGCGACAAGCTGTACGACCCTGTAGTCAAGAGCGAATTATATTATTGGATTCCCGATCTTGAAGAATGGGAAGCATTAGCGAAGTCTTTGTTAGGAGAGAATGAACCATGAAGAGGCGAAATAGGAGAACCTTAACGGGGGTATGCGCTTCAATCTTGCTCATCATCTGTTTGCTTCCCCATGCTGCGGCGGCCGATGAGCAAAACCCTCAACCTTATTTAATCAGTGTGAAGGACACCGGAGCCGTTGGAAATGGAACGACAAATGATACCGCCGCTTTCCATAAGGCCCTCGAACTTGCGGCCGACCAGCCGAACGGGGCAGTGGTCACCATCCCGCCGGGTACATATTTAATGGATTTGAACGATCCGCTGCTCGTCACCAGCAACATCAAGGTGGTTGGCGTGGGCAACCCCGTTTTGAAGTTTACCCGATTCCCGGGTGGAGAAGAGTTCGGCTATGAAGCCTTCTGGTTATCTGGGAACCAGATTACCCTGGAAGGAATTACGATCGATGCGAATAACCTCTTAATTCGTGGAGTTGGAGTTCACACCGGATCCAAAGACATTCAGATCAAAAATTGTACCATCATGCAAATCACTCAGCCTTCGAACCCGGATCATCCGAATTATAATGCGTTGCTGTCGGGCATCCTTATTTACGGGAACACAAACCGAGTGACCATCGAGAACTCTAACATTTCACATATTTCCGCCATTCATCCGAACCCGATTGCCCGCGGGATTCTCGTCTGGGCTGAGCCTGATCAACCCTATGCTCAAAACGTCAACATTACGGGGAACACCTTTTCGTTTATTACTCCGCGTGAAGATGCGGACGCCATTTATTTCGACAAAGCGAAGGACGGCACACCCAAAACCAATTCGCTCATCCAGAACAACCAAATTCATCATGTCGGAAAACGCGGGATTAAAATCGCAGCGCCAGGCGTGACGATCAAGAACAACCATATTACGAACTCATACAACGGGGATAATCACTATCGCTTCTATCCAATTGTGGATCCGATCCCGCAGGACATGTTCTCCGGCATTTCGGTTTATGCCAGCCATGTCACCGTCACGGGCAACGTAATTGATGGCATCGGAAGTTATTACGCAGCCATCGAAGCCGATTTGGACTTACTTACAGATATTATCATCGAAAAAAATACCATTTCAAACGGAGCAACCGCAGATTACTCCGATTCAAATGGCATTCGACTGGGGAATATCATTAATTTTAAGGTAGCTGACAATCGCATTATCAATATGAAATCGGGGATTTTCTCGCCGATCGACAGCAAGCAAAGCGGGATCATCTCGAATAATACGATTTCGAATGTTCGATACGGAATCCTGTTTCTCGATCCGAAGCAGGCTTACCAAGCATCCAAGGTGAAGGTGGAGAACAACAAGATCGCCGCGAACCAGAACCGGATCCTGTCGCTTCCTAACCTGGATTAAGGTGTCTCCCTCCCGGGAGCCACCTCCATCTGCACTTGCCGCAGGTAATCCTCAATGCTGTCAAAATCTTTGGCCTCTGCCTGCAATCCCTTAGACTGCTCCCGCTGCAGCACGACCAGTACGGTCTGGAACAGGATTTTCAAATCCAGCAGCGGTGAGTAGTTTTTAATATACATGATGTCATAGCGCAATTTGTCCGACGGCAGCGTCGTATAATTGGCCATCACCTGAGCCATTCCGGTGAGTCCCGGCTTCACCATAAGGCGATACGAATAGTGAGGCAGTTCCTTCTCAAATTGCTCGACAAAATAAGGGCGCTCTGGCCGCGGCCCCACCAGACTCATATCCCCGCGAATCACGTTAAACAGTTGAGGCAGCTCATCGATCCGGGTCGCCCGGATGAAATGCCCCAGCTTGGTGATTCTAGCATCCCCGGAGCTTGCCAGTACAGGCCCGGTATGCTTCTCCGCATTATCCACCATACTTCGGAATTTCATGACCCTAAAGGTTGTTCCATGAATCCCCACACGTTCTTGGTAGAACAGCGCTTTTCCCTTCGAAGTAGCCGGGATGAGCACAAACATCAGCAGCATCACCGGAGAGGCGAGCAACAGCAAAATGGACGAGACCACAAGGTCAATGCCGCGCTTGACCATCCGTTCCCAGATCGTCAAGGCAGGAGGCATCATGGAATACAACAGCAAATCATCGATCTGCTGGAGCTCCGCCTTCATTAAATACAGCTCGTAAAAATCCGGAATCAGCAATACTTCAATATCACGATGTCCCGCCTGACGAATTAATTCCGTTCGAACAGGCGCCGAGATGTCCGGTCCCAGTATCAGGGTGTCTACTTCCTCCCAACATACCTCTCCGAGTGTTGAGGTCTCCTGATCCACAACCAGCAAGTGCCGAAGCTCAAACCAGACCTTGCCTTCGTTTTTCAACTTTTTAATGATGGCGATAGATGAACTATGATTGCTAATAACCAGAAGCGCTCTTTTCTTCCCGATTCCCTTGGTTTGGATAAAGAACAACGTCAATCGCAGCGCGAACGTCAAGGCCAATTGAATGAAGCAGGCAATGACGACCACACTTCTCGGAAGGCTGAAGGATTCCAGCCAATAATGCAGCAGAATCAGTTCAACCACAAAGACCAGGTCCGCCAGAAGCAAATTGTACAGCCATTTGGTCGGCTTCTGACGTCCCGCGAAATTGTACAAATTAAAGAAGTAATAAGTGAGTGCTGTAAACAGCCCGAGCCATGGGGCATAAGCGTAGAATGAGTTCCATTGTTCCTGCGGAACATTGCCCTGAAAATTAATCGTATAGGCCAGCAAATAGCTGATGTAAATAAACAGACAATCCAAGAGCAAAACAACGACTCTCGAGCCGCTCAAACGAATGATTTTAATCATGCTTTTTCCTCCGCATCTGCGGTAATCCTTGTAGTGCATAGAGGCTCAGCCATTGGTCGATCACCACATCCATCGTGTAGTGCTGCTGCACGTATTCCCTTCCTTCTGCGCCCATTCTTTGCCGGTCTTCCGGCGACTTCTCCATCAGGGCCAGCATCTGTTCCCCCAATGCCCAGCTGTCTTCCGCAGGAACCAACAAGCCCGTTACCCCATCTTGCACCACCTCGCGGTTGCCGCCGACATCCGTTGCCACGATCGGCAATCCACTGGCCGCGGCTTCCAACAGGACAATCGGCATCCCTTCCCAGCGGGAGGACATGACATAGGCATCCGCCGCCTGCATGAGCTCGGGAATATCCTTGCGAAGCCCCAGAAAACGGATGTGCTCCTTCAACCCCAACGTCTTGCACAGCTCCTCGATCTCTTCACGCTCAGGCCCTATTCCAGCAATCAGCAGGAGACTGTCCGGATGCAGGTCCGCAACTCTTCGGAAGGCGGTGACTAGATTCCGGTAGTCCTTGGCAGGCACGAATCGCCCCGCCGCCAGCCACGTAAACTGTTGCTCTGCCAAGCCTAACGTTTCGCGAGTCTTATTCCGCGTATCCTGCTTATGATAACGGCTAACATCAATCCCGTTCGGAATAAAGCGAATCTTGTGCCGCGGCACGATTTTCTCTTGAATATAATGATTCACCGCGTCCTGACTCACATTCGTGGTTACTTCGCACAAAGGGTCCGTCAACCGGTATAGGAGTTCTCGGATTTTCCCTTCCTCATTCCGGGTATGGGCCGTACAAATCAACAAAGGCATTCGAACGAACAGCCGAGCCACTCTGGCCAAAATATTGGCATGGACCAAATGGCTGTGCACCACATCTGGCTTGAAGCGACTAATGATCCTTCTTAGGCGGAGGATCCCTCTAGGATCTGGAATCCCCCTGCTCATGTTCAACGTATGCACTTCCACGCCAAGCTCAGTTAATTCGTCGACATGCGCCTTTGGCGAAGTCATGCTGACCACGGCAATCTCGCAGCCTTTGGGCTTCAATCCCTTACAGAGCTGAACGAGCTGGTTCTCCGCTCCGGCATAACTAAGCCCTGTAATGAGGAACAAGATTCTTGGCATCCTCTTCTCCCCCTTTCTGCTCTTTCTCGGGTACCAACATAAGGGCCACAAATGCCATCAGGAGATACTCGAAGTTATAGCCAAAATCACCGCTCATCAGCGCGCTGCCCAGCGTCTGAAGCAACAACACCATCACCACTGGGAATTGGCGACCAGCCCAAAGCGAATACAGGTAAGCCAAGGTCCAAAGGGTCATCCCCACAACGCCCAGTTCACTTACGATTTCCAGCAAGACGTTATGCGGGAAGTCATGGGCGAGAGGCGGCGTCACGCTGCCAATCCCTGCGCCTATAAACGGGTGCTCGTTCCACGTCGCGATGGCCTTCTCCTGCAAGACGAGCCGACCGATCATATTGTCGTCCCCCATCAGCGCTTGACGATCAAAAAGAACGGAGAAACGACTGCCTTCCACCCATTGCTTCAACTCAGCGGAATAGGGTAAGCCGGCAAAGATCCCTAGAACAATCACCGCTAAGAAGGCGAGGACAATCCCTTTCAGATTGCGGAGTTTACCTTGCTTATATTTGTTGAACAAGACGACAGCACCAATGATCAGGTTGGCCACTGCAAAAGCTGCAATCGGACCCCTTGATTCTGTAGCTATGGCAGAGGCACCAGCAATGGCGATCACCGGAATTCGAATCCATAGCGGAATGTTCCGCCCCCATAAGCAGACCGTTACCGTAAACAACGACATCCGCGCGTTATAAATGGGGTTGCCGCCAGGCAACACCAATCTTCCCGGATATTCCTGGGAGTACTCCCCCAGCGTAAGATGGGCCGCCGCAAAGGCGAAGCCAAACAAAGCAAGAACGGTCCATGAGAACTTGTTGTATTTTTTGTACAGGATGTAAGTATAAATTCCAGGAACCACCGCATGAATGAACAATATCAGCAATTTGTTGAGTCCTGCCGTTTCGTACGGCGCCCAGATCAAGCTTCCCAAGGCGTACAAGAAGACAAGGCCCCACAACCATATCCCTTGATCTCTGAGGAAGTCCCAGGATTTGCTGCCCTTGCTAAACAACGCAATACAGACGGGGATGAACGGAACGGCCAGCAGCAGCACCAGCGCATTCCCTGGCATCACCTGCTTATAGAGATAACCGAACAAATCGAAATAAACGCAAAATCCTACGACATAAGCGGCATCCACCCGCAGGTTCTCCCGAGTAATGCACAAGCAGATGAAGAGACCGATGCACACAACCAACACCAGAATCAGAATCAAGGTAATGTTCAAGGCTGGCTGACCTTCTTCCTGATGCGATCCATATATTCTAATCTCACAATCTCTTTCACCCGATTATCCAAATGCTGGATCTGTTCTCGGAGGACCCGCTTCCCGCGCCAACTCTGCACAAAAGCATCAATTTCCGCTAGATGGTGCTCCAAATTTCCGGACGCATTGGGTAACTGCAGCAGAAACGGGACAGATTCTGGAAAGTCGGTGTCTTGATACCCGATAATTACCGGAAGGCCATAAGCTAAATACTCCCGCACCTTAAGGGGCGAGGCCTCGTTCATACCTTTCCGGTAGAGTGCCATCGTTCCGATGGCGACATCCGCTTGGTACATGAGAGGTTCATAGTCTCTGCGATCCAGTCTGCCGTGAAAAAGCATATTTTCAGGCGCAGGCTCCTTGAAATCCTCCGGCGCAAAGCCGACGATATCAAATGTCCAAGACGGACGCATGCGGGCGAGAGCGGCAATATGGTCAACCCCTTGCCAGGATTGACCGGATGAACCGATGAAGATCACCCGGATCCCATCCCGCTGCACAACAGGTGCGGGCGAGACCCGATCCAGGGCGTATCCATTGCCAATGATGACTTTATCCTTCACGTATTTTTTATAGTGCCGTTCCTCCGCCATTTCGCCGCTGACAAACACAAACCCTTGAGCCGCACGCAGCACCCGCGAGCGAGTGGCCAAGTGATACCCGTATCTTGCCTTGCTCCCCAGCTGTTTCATCTCGGCAAGATCGTTCGTGTTCATTTCCAAAATGGAGGGAAACTGTTTTAACAGCTTTGGCAACCCCGGATAATACAGGTCATACCGGTGATAAATCACATCGGGGTTCCAGTCCCGAATCCGGCCCAATAATTGTCGGAACGCGGACAGGCGGCCCGTACCCTTGTCATAAACCTGTGCAGCCAGCGTAACGTTGTGCAAAACTTCTTCCCATGCACGAATCTGCCGATGGGTAAATAAAAAGAAAGCCACCTCATGCCCCGAACGGGCCCACTCGGCCATCTGTCCGATCACTTTCTTGGCAACGCCGCTTTCCGGCCCTTCATTCCAATGAATCAGGTAGGCAATTTTCATGTCAGTTCCTCCAAGCACCTTGCGAAGAGCTCACGGTCCGATCGATGTAATAAGAAGCTATTATGCCAGAGCAGTGTAAATTCCCCGTTATATTTCATACACTCCCGATAATAGCGACGGATCTCTTCAAAGGCAGACTCTCCTTTCCAGCCGCCGTCATGCAAGATCACCTTCTCCATAATGACAAGCGGGCGTTCCCGGAGTTGCAGCATCCGGCGCTCGGCAAGCTGGAAAACCGGATATTCATAGCAAACGCCACATCGGAATCCGGGATAATTCGAATAGCCCAGCGTACTATCGTAATTCAGTCCAGCATCTTCCCAATGCTGCCAAGTATCCGGCGCACGCCATCGCAGAAAGTGCTGACGGCCTCCCCATATCGGCTGCTTGATCCCGAGTTCATCCACCTTCCGTTTCAGCAGACCCCATTGATGCTTAATCCGGGATGGGGACAAATACGTTTGATAACTGGGATGCAACCCGATTTCATGACCCCGTTGATGAATCTCCAGCATCAATTGCTCAATCTCGGGATCATCCAAAGAATACTGACCGTCATATTCCGGATCGGTATGCTCAGGGATAAAGTAGAAGCTGCTCCGTAATCCCGCACGTTCGCTGACTTCCATCAGCCAAGGGAACGTGTAGTACGGATCCCGCTTGACTCGAAGCGAGCGCCCCCCCAGCATCAGCACCTTCCGATAGGCTGCTTCCATATCCCTTCGTTTGACAACCTCCACAGCGCTGCCCTTCAATATACCCCATATGTTCCGGCGAAGCGCGAAGAAGGGATGGTCCACATCATGGCTAATCCGCTTGACAGAAGCACGCCGCTTCCGTTCCAGCCCCGGCCATAAAGATTTACACAGGAACCATAACAGCTCGGTATAAACATTAACGATGGGCACATCCAGAAATCCCGCTTGATAAGCGATGGAGCACTGGGCGGGGAACCGGTCATGCTCATCCCGATCAGGCAGGACGACCTCCTCATAGCGGGTCAGCATAAAGAAACAGCTGCCGAAGATATCCAATCCGCATTCCACGCTATGCTCGGACCTTTGTAACATGCCGCTTTCCGAAGCTCTGCCATCTCCATAGATAACTGGAATCCGTCCCAAGTCGGCCTCGGTAGCATCCAGGTGTAACAACGGAAGCCTCGGCAGCGAATCGATCGTCAACCACTTCTCATCCGGGGTTGATAAGAACACATCTGGAAGCCGTAACGAGCAGTCGTTGACTGAAGGCATCGAGAGCTCGACATCCATGCGTTCCTCAAGAATGACCGTATAGGAAATGCCTAGAAATTCATTCAAGAGCACATGGAAAATATATTCCCGTTCCGGCTCTCGATTTGCCGGACAGCGTACAATTAACATCATGATCCCCTCAGTTCTACTTCTTCCGGCTCGGGAAGGTTACGATATTTTCGCAGGGCGAACCAAGACATTCCGAGATGAAGCAGATAGCCCAATGTAGCCGCTAAGCTAAACCACAGGATGGCGGTGACAGCACTCTGCCCCGAAAAATAGGCAAGCAGCACTGCGCCCAATACGATAATGATTCGTCCAATTTCTCGGTACAGGTGTAGATCCTGACGTTCCATCACATCAATGGTGGAACCCACCGAATTGGCGACAAACTGACTTAAATACATGACTCCCAGAATCTGCACAATTTGCCCCGAGTTAGCCCATGCCTCCCCGAACAGGAAGGCAAAGGTCGCTGGTGCAATGAACACCATGACAAGTACAATCAGCAGACCAATGATAAAGATGTTACGGACCGTCCGCTTAAACAAGGGATATAGCTTATGGGGGGTATACAGCATATAATTGGACGACTCTGATAAATAAACATTCATCACCGACGAGGTAATCAACGTCATGGGGGACCCCAATATCCGTTGCCCGAGAGCAAACCAGCCCGCCACCTCCGGTCCATAAAAGGCAGCAAAAAGAATCGTCGGCAAGTAGATCCCAAAGCTATTAAGCATGTTGGACGGCAAGGACAACAGCGGAAACCGCTTGTATCGGGAGGCGACTTCCTTCATCTCCGCCCAATTGCTGTGCATCGACTCTTGCTTCACATCTTTCCGCCAAAGCTTCCATTGTGGGATCACGCCGCCCAACCGGCCTATGACGTCCCCTAGAATAAGTCCAAGCGGACCTTTGAAGATGCCGCTGAACAGCAGTTGGGAAGATACGAGAGAGAGGCTTTGTGAAAGCTTCGTCTTCGAGATCTCCCGAAAATATTTCTTGCGGATGGACCATCCGTTCAAAATTTGATAGAAGCCGCTAAAAAACAGGCTGGCTATAAAAAAGATGAAATAACGCTGGACATCCGGTTCATTGGTCCAAACCGACAGCGGATGGGCCAAGAAATAGACTCCCACCCCGCCGATGAGGCTGACTAACGCACAGATGCGAAGGGATAAGCTCAGCAGGCTGCTTGCCGTCTTGTCCTTGCTCGGCAGGGTAATGGCATTTTCGTAAGAGAAGGATGTCATCATCAGCATGATCGAGATGATGGAAGTATACATGGAGTACACGCCATATTCGGAAGGATTATATAAGCGGGTAATGATTGGCAATGTCACCAAGATGATGATTTGGCTCAGGATGGTTCCGCTGGCCAGAACGACCACATTCCGAAAAAAGCTGTCGAGCTTAAAGTTCTTGATCTTGTTTATCATCTTCGTTCCTTCATGATTCGAGGACTTTTTGGATTTGCTCAGCGATCCGTCTTTGCGTCTCTTCATCCATGAGCGGCCAAATTGGCAGCGACAGCACCTCCGCAGACGCAGCTTCCGCTTCAGGAAGACAGAGCTCATTCGGTTGGTAGACCGGAAGCTTGTGGACCGGAACGGGATAGTACACGATCGAACTGATTCCTTCTGCAGCAAGTCCCTGCAAAAGTTCGTCTCTTCTTCCGTTTAATACTCGAATCGTATACTGGTGGTATACATGCTTGGCGTAGGAATGCTCCGTTGGCAACACGAGCCCCTCCATGCCGCCCAGCAGCTCCCGATAGCGCTCTGCGACTTGACTGCGACCTTGATTCCACTCTTCGATATAAGGAAGCTTGACCCGTAAAATGGCAGCCTGCATCTCATCTAAGCGGGAATTGAAGCCAATCATTTCGTTATAGTACTTCTTCTTCGATCCGTGAGCTCGCAGCATGGCAGCTTTCTCGGCCAGACCGTCATCATTCGTGACTAGCAGTCCTCCGTCACCATAAGCTCCGAGATTCTTGGACGGGAAGAAAGAGTAGCAACCAACATCTCCCAATGTGCCAGTCTTCTGCCCTTTATATTCCCCGCCAAAGGCTTGGGCAACATCTTCGATCACGACAAGTTGCCTACGTTGAGCCAGCTGAAGCAGCGGGTCCATGTCTACGGCGTGCCCAAATAGGTGCACCGGAATAATGGCCTTGGTCTTCTCTGTCAAAGCAGCTTCCAGCAATTCTACATTCAGGTTGTACGTCACCGGATCAATATCCACAAAAACCGGAACAGCCCCTACCCGACTAATCGCCTCAGCGGTAGCAAAAAACGTAAAAGGCGTAGTAATCACTTCATCGCCTTCACCAATCCCTGTCGCCAGCAGCGCAATCACCAGCGCATCCGTGCCAGAATTCACCGCCACAGCATGTTTGGCACCCAAGTAATCGGCCGCTTCCTTTTCAAATTGCTTGACGTTCTCTCCCATAATGAACGCCCCACGGTCTAGAACCTTCTCCAAAGCGCTCAGAATTTGTGGCTTCAATTGCTTCATCTCATAACTCATGTCGAGAACCGGGATTTTCTTATGGTGTACCGCTTGATTCACTCCGTCTTTGAGCATCGCTACACTTCCTTTGTTTTATGTACTGAGTTCTCACTTCGCTCATACTCACGTCCACATTCCTGGCAGATCGCTTTCAACCCGCTAAATGCAAGCGTAATCCCGCATTCGCATACCCAGCCCATTTGCCGGGCAGGCACTCCCGCTACGATGGCATATGGAGGAACATCGCGGTTTACCACAGCACCAGCCGCAACAAACGCCCACTCCCCAATTTCCACCCCGCACACGATGGTGGCATTGGCCCCAATCGACGCTCCTCTTCTTACTCGGGTCGGCCGATAATCGCTGCTCGTATTGCGAGGGAATGCCGAGCGGGGAGTCCGCACATTCGTGAAAACCATGCTGGGGCCGCAGAAGACATAGTCCTCCAAAATGACACCTTCATACACGGAAACATTATTTTGAATTTTGACACCATTCCCAATCGTGACCCTTGGCGCAACAAAGACGTTCTGTCCCAAGCTGCAGGAATGGCCGATTTCTGATCCTGAAGAGATATGAGAAAAGTGCCATACTTTCGTGTTCTCCCCAATGACAGCGCCCTCGTCAATCACCGCTGTGGGGTGTGCCCAATAATTTGTCATCCATTTCACTCCGTCCCTCATGCTATAACAAGTAATATTGCTCCGGCTTGGCATACCCGTTCATTGCATTGCGCGTATCCAGCAACAGTCGGCTGCTTTGACCGACCAGGTCATAATCGAATGCCGAATGATCTGTGGCAATGACGGTAATATCGGATTGGGCAAGCCTCTCTTGCGTCAGCTCCACGGTTTCGTAAGTTTGCCCGTGATACTTGAATGCCGGGATGTGTGGATCGCTTAGGATAACCTCTGCTCCTCGCGCTTCCAGCAGTTCCACAATTTTAAGAACCGGAGATTCCCGATAATCATCAATATCCTTCTTGTAGGCTACGCCAAGTAAATAGACGACAGATCCATAAAGTGGCTTCTTGTTGGTATTGAGAAGTTCAGCGATTTTCTGTACAACGAATTCCGGCATGGAGTTATTAATTTCACCGGCAAGTTCAATCAGACGAGTGTGGTAGTTATACTCTCTTGCTTTCCAGGTAAGATAGAAGGGGTCAATTGGAATACAGTGTCCGCCCAATCCCGGACCCGGGTAAAAGGCCATAAAACCATAGGGCTTCGTCTTCGCAGCTTCAATCACTTCCCAGACATTAATGCCCATCCGGTTACACAATATAGCCATCTCATTCGCTAACGCGATATTGATATGACGGAAGGTATTTTCGTATATCTTCTCCATCTCGGCCACTGCGGGGCTGGAGACTACATGCACTTCTCCATCCAACACCTGCTTATACAGCGCTTCGGCGATTTGGGAGCAGGACTTCGTGACGCCGCCGACGACTTTAGGGGTATTCTTCGTATTGAAATGCTTGTTGCCCGGGTCAATCCGTTCAGGCGAATAAGCCAGGAAGAAATCCTTCCCGCAGATCCATCCGGTGGATTCGAGGATCGGCTTCACGAGCTCCTCTGTCGTTCCGGGATAGGTCGTACTTTCCAGGACTACGAGCATCCCGGGATGAAGATATTTGGCAATTTCCTTCGCGGAATTTTCCACATAACTCGTATCCGGCTGCTGGTAAATGTCCAACGGGGTTGGCACACATATCGCAACCGTATCCACCATAGAGATGAAGGAGTAATCCGAAGTCGCCTGCAGTCGCCCGCTGTCTACCATCGTTTTGAGATCTTCATCCACTACATCCCCAATGTAGTTATATCCCCGGTTAACCATGTCCACCTTGTGCGGCTGGACATCAAACCCAATGACCTGGTATCCGGCCTTTGCCTTCTCTACAGCGAGCGGAAGCCCGACATACCCAAGTCCAATGACTCCGATCTTCGCTGTTTTGCTGTGAAGCTTATCCATCAATTCGGTACGATGATCTTGCGATTGCAGCATTGATTCACGCATAGCGCCCTCTCCCTTTCCTACATAACGACTTGTGGACTGCCATTTTCAACCATATCAATGACAAGCTTCAGTGCATTTCTGCCATCCTCCAGCGTGATGGCTGGCGGGCGGTGATCCCGGATGGCTTCCACCATATCCTCAATGATGCATTGATGTCCCGGTTTGCCAAAGGGGTCCCGTTCAATCTCGGAAATCAGCACCTCCGTCTCTTCCTTGGTCATCGAGGAGCAATTCCATTGCTTAATCCAATTGGCCGTTCTGCCGCCGATTTCCGCATATCCATGCTCTCCAAAAACAGCGATCGACTCCTCCAAATTTTGCTCATACACCGTCGTACATGCCTCGACAACCCCCAGATGTCCGCTCTCAAACCGAAGCACGGCGACCGCAACATCCTCCGATTCAATCTTCCGGAACCGGGTATCCACCAACGATTTCACTTCCTTCACCGGGCCAAAAAGCCAGATCAACAGGTCCAAACTATGGATCGCTTGATTCATCAAGACGCCTCCATCCATGGCCTTCGTCCCTCTCCATGGAGCCTGATCGTAATAGGCTTGACTCCGATTCCAGCGAACCGTTGCATTCACATGACTTAACTTGCCGAACATCCCTTGATCCAACGCGTGCTTTAATTGCCGAATGGCTGGCCGATAGCGGTTAGGATGAACCACCGTAACCAGGACCCCATTCTCTTCTGCTGCCGCTGCAATGCGGTCAGCATCTTCCAATGTTAACGTAACGGGCTTCTCAATGATCAGATGCTTCTTGGCCTTGGCCGCGGCAATGGCCATAGAAGTATGTAATCCGCTTGGCGTACAGATGCACACGACATCGATGTGAGGGCATTGTTGCAGCATCTCGTCCATGTTCAGATAAACCGGGACATTCCACTTCTCTTCCAGTTCAAGCAATCGTTGAGGGTTGTTATCACATAACGCCGTAAGTACCGCTCCATCCGTGCTATTTATCGATTCGATATGTTTGTTCGCAATATGGCCGCATCCGATAATCGCAAAGTGAATCATTAGAATTCCATCTCCTTTTCTCTCGGAGTTCGCCTTTGCTGACTGCGTTTGGAGCCCCCGCGCTTCTCCAGCAGCATCGAGACGCATAGCCCTGCAAATAGACCGATAAAGCCGCCGATCGCATAGTTCAAGATCTTCCGGGGGCTGACGGGAATTGAAGCCTCTTCCAGATTTGACTTGTCCAAAATCATGACACTGGAACTCTCCACCAGCTCTTTCGATTTCTGAATAAAGCTTTCGGCGAAGGCATTGGCAATGGCCACCGCATCCTGCGGATTGTCATGTGTGGCTTTGATAATAATTACTAGAGTGTCGGGGTCTGTCCTGACTTTGATCCGTTTTAATAATTCATATGCGGTTTCCTTGGTCTGTAGTTTATTTTTTGCTTCATTGGCAATAAATCGACTCTCAATCGCATCCTCATACGTTTTAGTTAACATCTGACTGGCCAAAAATTCGGTGTAAGTCCCCGCCTCGGTAGAAGCAATCGTAGCTACCAAGCTTGCAGTCGCTTGATATTGAGGTTTGGCCAGCGTATTAACCAAAAAAACGCCTCCCTCACAGACTAGAAGCGTAACAATAAAAGCAATCATGTGTTTTCTTAAGATTTTAAACAAACCGCTACTTTCCAATAGCTCCACCTCAGTCGATGTCAGAATATCACTCCAAAATAAGTCCCAGAAAATCCGTCATGAAAAAATAGGATAGGCATTTAAAACTAGGAAAATAGTCACCTAAATATAACCTTATATTAACACAAATTGCAATCAAGAGAAGAATGTTTTTTTTGACGCATTTGAGAGACAAACAAAAAACAGGTTTACGAAAAGACGATTGTCTCTTCATAAACCTGTTAAACTCTATCAAGTGATGATTTAATTATAAGTTCGATACTACCTTAACATTGACGTTCGATTTTGCCAGTTGGATGTTGAAGGCTTGTCCCTTAACGATGTTGTCCTTAACCACGATATCCTTCTGGATGCAATTCGCAAGATAGGTGGTCAGGTCGATTCCGCCCTTCGTTGTTTCAATCTTGTTGCCCTCGACCGTTCCGTTCTCCGCATTCTGCCAAGTCCAGATTCCTTTCTCGGCATGCTCGATCGTGTTGCTCGAAATGGTGAAGTTCTTCGTATTCCCTAAGCGAATGCCCGTTGTTCCCGCAATCACACTTTGCTGCCCCATTTTAATCTTGTTCCCTTTGATGGTCACATGATTAACGGTCTCATCGGCGCTGACTTCAATCGCAGCATAATAACTGCCAACCCCTTCAATGCGATTGTCCGAAATGCTGTTGTTCGAAGCGTAGACGCTGATGCCAGCGTACATGTCAGGAGCCAACTGACCTTTATCTTTACCTTCGTAATAGTTGTTATTGAGATAGGAGTTCGTGATGATATTGCCGCTGACCGTAATCCCTTGGGCGTAAATCTTGATCGCACGTTTAGCGTTGAAGCTGAAGGTATTGTTGGCAATCAAGCTGCCCACGTCCCGGCCCGTCCCACGATCCAGGTTCGGGTCTTCATAGAAAATCCCGTCCCCATCGTCGGCTGAACCGATGTGATGGATGTTGGAGTTCGTGATTCGAACGTTCGATGCAACCTTCTCTGCCGATCCCCAGGTTGTTGTAATATAGATGCCTCTGGAGATCAAGCTGCCGGCTGTCAGATTCACAGCCTTGATATTATAAATTTCAGAATTTGTGATTTCAATGTGATTGGTATCGCCATAAATGACAATCCCCGAGACGACACCCGTATAAAAATCGCTAGCCGGGTCACTGCTGTGCGTCGCATTGGCTGCCGCGATCCGATTCACTTTGACGAAGGAGCTGCCTCCCCCGATAACCAGAACACGATTTACGGCATGATTACCATCCAACATCAAGTCCGAGATTTCAATTCCAGTACCCGATGCATGGATCATTTCCCATCCAAATTTGTGAGCATCTGCTTGAATGACCGACTTCTTGCCTTCGCCTTTAAGCGTAGTTCCGCTCTCGACGATCAGCGTATTCACTGGATTCACCACGTAAGTGCCTTCAGGAAAATATACCGTTCCTTTGCTGCTTGCTGCGAGATCCAAAGCCCGTTGAATTGCCGACGTATCGTCAGTCACTCCATCGCCTTTGGCACCTTGGTCCTTCACATTAATCATTTGGGCGTCCTTTGGCTCAGCGTTCGCAGCAACCGGATTTATAGAGAAGTTAAACAGGAATCCGACTGCAACGACCAACGTGATAAGCACGAATTTCTTAATCGATTGATTTGCTGCCATAAAGGACACCTCAAATTCGATAGGATAAAAAATAGAAAGCCCCCGTTTCAGGAAGCCTTCTATCTCATCCTGAAAACTTTCGGGAACTGGCTGGCATGTGATCTGCGACCACGAAGCCCCTGTAGCTTTGCGTCCCGCACTTTCATGCGGTTTGCCTTTTCGATGTTCTCGTATTCAATTCTGAGGTTTGGAGTGGAGTCAATTTCTGAGGTTGGAGTCAATAAAAAAAGAACCAAATAACTATAGTTATAAGGTTCCTCATCGGAAACCTGTATGTAGGGAGCTGGCTGGCATGTGATCCTCGATCACGAAGCCCCTGTAGCTTTGCGTCCCACCCTTTCGAGCGGTTTGCCTTTATTCGACATTGCAGGCTTAAAATATGTTAGATTATGGTTCTATAGTAGCATATCCTCTATGAATCTGTAAACTAGCACTCTACTAATATTTTACTAGACGACAAAATGTTCCATTGGATACCTGATTCACATCCGGTCTTTATAGACAGAGGTTAATTCCTCCAGCACGTTCTCAATCGCATACGTCCCCGTAAGTAGATCTCGTCTTGCAGCTATCTCCTGCCGAAGCAAGGGATCGTGATATAACTGCAGAATCCGATCAGCAAAGGCATCGGCATCGCCGAGCTCGACCAGAAATCCATGGACGCCTTCCCCGACGAGGTCCCGGTTTCCCCTTACCCGAGTTGCCACCACAGGAAGGCCGCTGGCGATCGCCTCCATAATATTGACCGGCAAGCCCTCCTGCCGGCTCGAGGATACTGCTACATCCGCCAATGCGTAAATGTTCTCCATGTCCTTCCGGTGTCCGAGAAAGGTAACATAAGGTTCCAGCCCTTTCTCAGCAACGAGACTTTTGTAGAACGCCTCCAGTTTCCCTTTGCCGGCAAGCAGCAGCTGCACATTCGGAATGGCATCCTTCAATTTTTGGATCGTCTCCAGCAGGAGCGTCTGGTTCTTGCGATGAATCATTTCCGCCGCATATATGAGAACAAAACGGTCTTGTCCGACGCCATACTCTTCTCGCAATTGCCGCTTTTGCTCCGCTGTAGGCGGTTTAAATCTCTCGAAGCTGATCCCGACCCCATGCACAAAATGGATGAGCCCCGGTTTGAATTTCCCTCGCTTAGCCCGCTCGAAATCCTCATCATTCATCGTTACCAGAACGTCAGTATACCGAGAAAGCCACTTCTCCACCGGATAGTAGATCAACCAATTGATGCGAGAAGCCCCCTTGTAAAAATGAAAACCATGAGCAGTATAGACGACTTTCGTGCCTTTTCTTCGACTTTGGCGGGCAGCCAGTCTCGTTAACACTCCGCCCATAGGGGTATGACAATGAATAATCTCGTATCCCTGACTGTCGATAATTCTTTTTAGCTCCCGTAGAGCCTTGAGGTTATCCCTGCTATAGGGAGAACGCTGGATGGGAATATCAAACTGCTTGTCCGCCCATGGAACCGGCTCAGAACCATTCGCAGCCACATGAACCTCCCAGCCCTGATCCCGGAACCATTTCAAGTAAGGTAGATGAAATGCGTTAATGTGAGACACAACCGTAGCGCTAAATAACACCTTTTTGGGCACCCATACCATCCGCTTTCTAGTAATATAGTACCAAATATATCAGTCTTTATAGGGGAGTTCAATCGCTGTTCTATCATAAGTTTAGGGTGACTAGCCCATAGGGTTCTGATATATTAGTAGTTATCAAGTCCATACTCAAATCTACCTAATCATTTTTTCTCTCTCAGGACAACTTAAGGTCCACTCCTGCCTGCATAGAATAGACTCTCACATCATTTCTCTCATCATCTCACGACACTTTAGGAGCCGACCGGCACAACATCAGATCAGACAAAATTCAGAAGACTTGCATTTGCATGGTAATAGGCATAAGGAAATAGTATAAAAGTTCTACTTCGTGTTTACACCAGATTTGGAAAAAGCTATGATTAACTTATGGATAAGTAACCAATTGAGTCAACTATGGGGTGGAAATTGTGAAAGTTTTAATCACAGGAGGCTACGGCTTTATCGGTTCCTTTGTTGCCGAGAGATTTCTTCGAGAAGGACATCAGGTTGTCATTATAGACAATATTTCAACCGGCAATGTAAATCATATTAAGTTTCCTCATACTTCCTATATTTTGGATGTAGAGAGTCCGAATTGCGAAGCGGTCTTTGAGCAACACGAGATCGACGCAGTGATTCATCTTGCAGCCCAGGTCGATATTGTTACTTCTGTGGAGAACCCCTATGCTGATACGAAATCGAACATTTTAGGCCTTACGAACATGCTTCAACTTTCTGCCAAGTACCAAGTCCGGAAATTTATTTTTGCGTCATCTGCAGCTGTATACGGAACTACGCAAGAAATGCCACTGTCCGAATCCTATCTTTGCAAGCCGGTATCACCCTATGGAATTAATAAGCTTCTTGGTGAATATTACTGTGAGAAATGGAAAGAGCTCTACGACCTAAGCACGCTATGCTTCCGCTTCGCCAATGTATATGGACCTCGGCAAGGAACGATCGGCGAAGGCGGCGTCGTCTCCATCTTTATGGAGCGGGTGCGAGATGGGAAAGAGCTGGTCATCTATGGAACCGGAGAGCAGACACGAGACTTTATTTATGTGGAAGACGTCGCAGAGGCCATTTTTCTAGCTGCAGGCACCGAGCATTCGGGAGTGATGAATCTATCTACCTGTACAGAGAACTCGATCAATACGTTGATTGAGATCCTCTCCGAGCTTCATCCCTCACTCCCTAGTATCATTCGAGTGAATTCCCGCCCTGGAGATATCTACCGATCCGTTCTGAATAACGAGTTGCTGCGTTCCACCATCAACTGGACGCCAAAGTATTCCTTCAAGGAAGGACTGATCCAAACCTACGAATGGTTTATGCGGGAATCTCAAAGCTTGACGAAAAAGAAGAAAACCTCAACGAATTCTTCCACCTTGTATAACGACGAGCAGATCCAAAATGAATTGCTTGGCTCGGCCCTGTCCCGAAACATTCGAAGTCTCTACCTAAGTCAGAACGAGCTGTATCTGGAAGGGACCCCTGTGCTCAAGCCAGAAATTTTCACGGCGGTCATTCACTCCAGAATTCAAGCCAAGATGAAATTCGATACGGATTACGTTCTGCTCGCGATCACGAGCGAGGTCAGAGATAATGAACAGCTGCTTCATGCGGTTGATCGGACCCTGAGGGAGAATGATTATATCGGTTTAAGCGAGACCGGCACCCCACAAATTCTGCTGTCGAATGTCTCTCTGAACGATGCGGGCATTGTTATTGAAAGGCTGGCCCGGCAAGGAGTCGTTGCGGAAGTCATTTCCGGAACCAATCCTACGAAAGGAGATTCAAAGCAACGGAATGATGGAGCAAACAACACTGTCCAAATGGGCTGAATTTAACCGCCGGCGGTGGAATTGTCGAAGTGATTATCATCGGTTGCAGCTTCCCCAATCTGAGGTATACGGTGAAATGCTGCTGTTCATGGATGCAAAAGGGAGGTCGTACCTCCCGCCACAGAACCCCTACCACTTGACCTACTTTTATCCAACAGCCACAAGCAAGGCTTCACGATCGAATAAGCAATGGCATGAGGTCGCCAACCTCATGATTGATCGATTGTTGGAGCTGAAAGGGAGAGTTATTTTACATCTCCCCCCGCATATTGAGGATGTTCGTCCATTTACCTGGAGAGGCTTCAAGAGCGATGTTCGATATACATACCAAGTGGAATTGCCCTATCAGATTGAAGAGGCCAGCAAATCCATACGCAACAAAATCAAGAAGGCTTCTTCTTTAGGATATTACACTGTAAAAAGTAATAATATGGATCACGCATACCAATGCCTCATCGAAACCGAACAGCGTCAAGGGTTCAGTCATCAGCTCTCCGTGGAGGATCTGAAGCTGGCACAAGATTTGATGGGGGAAGAGGCGTTCCGCTGCTATATCTCCTATTCACCGGAAGGTGAACCGGTCAGCGCCAATATTTCGCTGCTGTTCCATCCTGAATGGGCTACCGGTTGGATCGCTGGAACCAAGAGTGCACACCTGCAGAACGGTGTGGTTCAGATGCTGCAGTTATTTGAATTTGAGGATCTGACCTCCATCGGTGTCAAAGGATTTGACTTCACAGGTGCAAATATTGAATCCGTATCTAACTCCAAAGCAAGTTGGGGAGGCGATCTGGTCCCATATTATGTCCTTCGACGCCCCTCCTTTAAGGATATTGCCCGCGCTGGAATAGATTGGCTTCAATTTAATTACAAGCAATCTCGCGGGAAGCGTTAGACATCCGACCCGAATAATGGGGCCGCTCCCTTTGCGGACGGATGTTTCAGATGAGACAGCCCAAAAACACCTCCAAGAACATGCGCTCCTTGTCATAAGATCGGGAGAGCATCTTGGAGGTGTTTTTTCATTGGATAGAAAAGAACCGAAGCACTAGGCCAGATTAATCCGTCGGATCGTCTCCATCGGCACCTTTGGTTCACGGCTCTCCGTCAACAAACCGTTCACTTCCTGCTGCACGTCGGTAATTTGCGTATAGCAGTAGCCGCAGATGGCATCAATCGATTTAATCGCATTCGTGATGCTCTCAAAGCGTTCGAGAAACGCTTCTTCACTGCTCACCTGGTTGCCGTAGCCCCAACCCGACTCCGATTGGAAGGCGATCCCGCCGAACTCCGTTACGAGAATGGGTTGACCGCGGTAGGCGTACCCCTGTGCGAGTGCATACTTCCAATTGTTAAACGAAATGTTGTTCCCGGTGACCGCCTCCATATCCTTGTAACGCTCCAGGAAGCGGCTTCCCGATTCCTCATAATCGTGCAGGGTCAGAATGTCCGATACCGTATGCTCCCACCCGTCATTCGTTATTACGGGACGATAAGGGTCGATCGCTTTGGTCAGGTGATAAATCCCCTCGGTAAACTCCTGCTGCTTGCGGTCGGTCATAATATTCGCTATCCCCCAAGACTCGTTAAACGGAACCCAGGTGATAATACTTGGGTGATTGTACTGCTGACGAACAATTTCCACCCATTCTTTCGTAAACGCCTCAACTGCTTCATCATTAAACTCAAACGTCGCCGCCATCTCCGACCAGACGAGCAGCCCTTTGACGTCGCACCAATACAAGAACCGGGCGTCTTCGATCTTCATATGCTTGCGCACGCCGTTATAGCCCATCGCCAGGATTTTATCAATATCCTCCAGAATCGCTTCCTCGGAAGGCGGCGTTAAGTGCGAGTCCGGCCAATAGCCCTGATCCAGAATCAAGCGTTGATAAATCGGTGAATTGTTCAGCAGCACCTTGCCGTTTTCAATCGAGATCTTCCGCACTCCGAAATAGGAATAGACATGATCCACGACCTGACCGTCCCGGTACAGAATAAACTCCACATCATACAGATTGGGACGCTGCGGCGACCACTCGCTAAATTTCCACGGCCCTGACGCTTCATGCAGCAAATCCGCATCCGCCCGAAGCCAGGGCCGGTCAATAGCAAGTCGCATCCGCTTCACCGTTTGCCCTTTCAGAGAGATGACAGTTTCCAACTCCAACGGGCTGTCGCCCTTCAAATCGCCTGCCACCTGATATTCGAAGGTGACCGATCGGCGGTCGAAGTCAGGGGTGATTTTCACGGCATCCACATGTGCCGAGTCCACAAATTCCATCCAGACCGTCTGCCAAATCCCCGTCGTTTGGACGTAGAAGCACTCGAAGTTATCGTTCTGCCAGCGCTGTTTCCCGCGAGGCTGAGTGCAGCTATCGCTGTCCTCGACCTTAACCGACAGCACATTTTCGCTGCCAAAGGTCACATATGGCGTGATGTCAAAAGAGAACGCGGCATACCCGCCCTGATGCTGCCCAACATAGACGCCGTTAACCCACAGCTTGGCCCGATAATCTACGGCTTGAAAATGAAGGATCGCTCGCTTCCCCGCCGCCTCGGCTGGGAGCGTTAACTTCTTCTCATACCATACCTGAGGGTGAAACGTCTCCTCCCCGATCCCGCTCAGTTTGGTTTCGTACGTAAACGGCACCCGGATCTTGCGATCGGCCTGCAAATCCACGTACCAGTTCTCCCGCTCACCGACATTGTCATCGTCAAAGCGGAAGTCCCACTCTCCATTCAGATTGATCCATTGCTCCCTTACAAATTGCGGTCTGGGGTAATCTTTGATATACATTTGAGTTGTCATAGGTTTACTCCTTTTCCTCTATCTATCTCGTCTCTCTCACTTGCATCTCCCTAAAGCTAAATGTCGAACCAATACTCCGCAGGCCTGCTCTTCCATGGAAGAAAGGATCGGAATCCGTATAATCCATCACGGGTTCCTCCTCCTGCCCCCAGAAGACTCGAATGCGGGAACCCTCCATTACTACACGCAACATATAAGTCTGCCCGGGTTCCATCTGAACGCGTCCGCTGCTCACCGCCAGCGCCCCGTAATTGAGCTTCAACAGCTGCAGCTGTCCATCGTAAAGGCTAATCGCATAGCCCATCGCCGAGTCCTGCACCTGATGCGGAAAATAAGACTCGTTCGTCGTACGAACGAAGACCTGGCTTTCCCCGGTCATCCCATCCGGAACGTCAACTTGCACGGACAACTCATAGTCATCCCAAGCCGCATTGCCGACGAACAAGCGATCATCCGGCCCTCCGCTGCCTCTAAATCCGCCGTCAATGGCTTCAAACGTGCCGTAAAGATCCTCGGCTTCCACCGAATCGAACAGGTTAGTCCCTTCTTCCGATACTTCCTCCGAGGCATAGAATGTCACATCTTTAAAAGCCACTTGTCCCTTGCGCAGCTTGATTGTCAGCGGTTGATAGCCCTTCGGAAGCTCCATCGCTCCCAGCTTGATCGTCTTCCACTCCGCATCGGCATCCGGTGCAATGTCAAAGGTTTGCTTCACGTTCCCGCTGCTCACTTCAATCTTGGCTGCTTCCTCCGAGGTCAACAGGCGCATCGTTACACCATAGGTTCCGGCCTGGGCCACGTTAACCTTATAGGTCAGCCAATCCCCTGCCTGCTCCAGCTTCACAAAATAACTGCGATCCTCCGCCATGCCAATGGAAACCCCATCAGTCTTCCGATACTCCACCTCAGCAGCAGCAGACGATTTTACCTGGAAACCGCGGCCGGCGTCCTTCAAGTAATGGACCGCTTCCACGCTGCCCGGAAGAGGTTTATACACTTCGAAGTCACTGCTCCCGTTCACATCGTTGGAGAACGCGGTATACGAATACACCGGATCAGCACCGGAGGCTGCGTACCCGATCCGGCCCTGAATCGCAGCTTGCTGCGGCAGGTTGAACTTCTGCATCTGGTCGAAGTAAACGCGCACTGAGCTGCCGTCATTTTCCACACGCAAGGTATGAAGTTTCGTATAGTCGAATTCCTCCGGCAATTGAAGATTGCTCAGCGTCTGAGCTTGCCCCTGACTGACCTGCATCACCGCCAACTCACCGCTTCCGGGCTTCAAGCGCGCAGACCAGTAATTGTCCGAATCAACATAGGCAAAAATTGCATCCACATAAGCCTCTTTATCCTCCACTAGCTGCTTCAAGCTCAGGTTGTATTCGGCGGTAAATCCGGCGTTCGTTTCCGCTTGGCTTATCCATCGGCGGGTCCCGTCCGGCAGCGTCTCCTCCTCCCAGTCCGCCTGAGCCTCCGGCTGATCCAACCGGCTTCGGAAATCCGCTTGCTTGGGCACCGGCTGAGGGGTATTCGTCGGCCCCAGCACTTCCATCCGGTCACCGTTAAACACGATACGATCGATATCCATCTGCCGCACCGGCGGACCTTCCGCGGAAGCGCCAACCAAATTGTGATACACCATATAGTAGGAATCCAAATCCGGCCCCACAAAGCTCGAGCTGTGACCTAGACCCACGAAAGAGCCGGAAGTATGAATGACTAACGGGTTATTTTCCGGCACCTGATAATCTCCTGTGGGGTCGTCGTGGGCTACGGCATAGTTAATTCGATACCCTTTGCTGAACACATGGTTTCCGGTGTAGGTCATATAATAAGTGCCGTTTCGCTTGATAATGGTCGAGCCTTCCGTCCAATGGCCAAGATAAGCGTTGGTCGTCGTCCCGAGATCCATCGTGTAGGGGTCCGTCATCGGATGAATGACGATGCCTTGATCCCCTGCATGCGTGAAATACCACTTGCCGTTATCATCAATAAAAACCGAGCCGTCGATGCTGAGCCCCAAATTTTCCGTTTGAACCTCAAACGGCCCGGTTGGACTGTCGCTTCGTAACACGTAATGCCCGTTCCCCGCCGGCGAGGTGTACATATAGAAATAACCGTTCCAATACACCACTTCGGGGGCATAGGCCCCTGTCGTGATTGGATCCTCGGTGACCAGGCCTTCCGGAGTCCAATGAATCAGGTCCTCGGAGCTCCAGCCTTTGATCCCGGGGCGGCCGTCCTTTGTACTGCAATAGAGATAGTACTTTCCGTCATGGCGAAGGATATAGGGATCGCCAATGCCGTAATCCTCCCATTCCTCGGGCAAGGTAAAGGGGTTCTGATAAGTTGGATCCTGTTCGCTGTACATTTCGATCTTCACCTCTTCGTTCGAGCTGCATGAACCGAGAACAAAAGCCAGACAGACGGCGGTACATAAGCTTGCCAGCATCCGCTTCTTCCTACGCCTAGGCATGTGACGCTTCATGTTCGCCCCCTATCCCTTCAACCCGCTGATCGCCAACGACTCAACAAAATACTTCTGGCAGAAGAAGAACACCAGGATGACCGGAACCATAGCAATCACGGAGGCGGACATAATCAGCGGATAATCCGAATTGCTGATGTACATCGATTGGAGCGAAGCAATCATAACTTGGATCGTCTGCTTCTCCGGCGTGTGCAAATAAATCAATGGGCCGAGGAAGTCGTTCCAGATCCCCATGAAGCCCAGCGCCGCTTGAGCCGCAATCGCCGGTTTGGCGATCGGCAGCGCGATTTGGGCGAACGTTCGGAAGAATCCGCTCCCGTCCAGCTTCGCGGCCTCAATCAACTCTGTGGGAATCGAGCCTTGCATAAATTGCCGCAGGAAAAAGACCACCACAATGTTGCCAAATAGCCCGGGGATAATTAGCGGCAGCAATGTGTCCACCCAATCCAATTCGGAGAACCCGATAAACTGCGGGATCATCGTCACCGAATACGGGATCATCATCGTGCCGAGCAAGCACATAAAAATCGTTTCTTTGAACGGAAAATCCACCTTGGCAAACGCATAAGCCGCCATCGTCGAAATAAACAAACCAATCGTCAGGACGAAAACGACGATCAACGCACTATTGAGAAAGCCGTGTAATATCGGCGCCTCGGACCAAACGCCCTTATAGTTAGCGAACGTCATCGGATCCGGAATCCATTTGGGCGGAAGGTCGAAGACATTTTTCTTCTCCTTCAGGGAGGTGGAGAGCGACCAGGCCAGCGGGGCCAGCATGATGATCGAACCAATCAATAAGATCAGGACATTAATGCTCAGGGTTATTCGACGTTTCAGCAGCATAATCACGCCTCCATTGCTTAAGTCTCAAGGTACGCCTCCTAATCGTTGTAGATCCAACGTTTGGACAAACGGAATTGGAGCAGCGTCAGGATGAAGATAATGATGCCCAGCACCCAGGCCAACGAGCTGGCGTAGCCCATATTGAAATACTCAAATGCATGCTGATAAATATAGAAGACCACCGTTGCCGCGCTGAATTCGGGGCCGCCGTCCGCCGCCATCACGTAGATCTGGCTGAACGCCTGGAACGTGCCGATGACGCCCATGACTACGATGTAAAAGTGGATGTTCGATAGGAGCGGAAACGTAATCTTGGTGAATTTCTGAAACCCGTTCGCCCCGTCCACCTCGGCCGCCTCATAGTAGCTTCGGGAGATCGATTGCAACCCGGCCAGATAGAGCACCATATTGCCGCCGATGCCGCCCCACAACCCCATCAAGATCAAGGAAGGCTTGATCCAACGTGGATCACCAAGCCAGTTCGGGCCGGTGATATGGAACCCATTCCATAACATCTGATTTAGCAGCCCATAGTCTTGGTTTAAGATCCATTGCCACAAGAGGGAGACCGCGATGATCGGCGAGATCACCGGGATGTAATAGATCGTCCGAAACACCGAAATCCCTTTGATTTTCTGGTTCATGAGGATGGCCAGCAGCAGCGACAAGAGCATGCCGAGCGGAATGCCAATCAGCATAAACACCGTGTTGAACAGCGATTTGTATACTTTTTCGTCCTTAAACAAGTCCACGTAGTTGGCCAATCCAACAAATTTGGGGGATGATACCATGTCCCACTGGGTTAGGCTCAATACGGCAGATGCGACTAACGGAGCAAGGCCAAAAATCAAGAAGCCAAGCACCGGCACCGCGACGAAGCCGTAAGCCCATAGGATCTCCTTGCGCCGAAAACCGGGGATTTTATTGGTCATGACCCTTCTTCCTTCCCGCGAAAGAATTAAGAGAAGGTGAAAGCAGTACGCATCTGGCTTCCACCTTCCTTTGTTCGTTGTTATACCAGGTTACTTGTTCCCTTTGTCGTACAGCTCTTGCAACTTAGGCGCAATTTCTTTGACGAATTCGGCTGCCGTCTGCTTGCCAGTCCACACCTTGCTGGCTTCTTGGTTGAAGGTATCCAGCCATTGCGTGTCCTTGGAACCGTATTCGACCGTCGGACGCCCATATTCGATAATGTCAAGGAAGACCTGCTTATGCTCCGGCGCTTTGCCGTTGTTTAAGTAATCATTGGTCGCCATATCAATCAGGTTCGGGACAGCTTGACCCAGATCCATGTTTTGCTTCTGACCTTCAGGGTCCAGGGACAAGAAGGCCGCCAGGTTAAACGCTTCTTGTGGATGCTTGGATTTGCTGGAGAGTGCGAAGCCCATCGAGCCCAGCCAAGTCGACGTTTTTCCCGTGTTCGGACTGGCTGGCCATGGCGCGATATCCCAGTTGAAAGGCAAATCCCAGAAAGCCGGCTGGTCCCAAGGGCCAAGCGGGAACATGCCGATCTTGCCCGCAACGAACCGCGAATAGCTGTTCATCGCCTTCTCATCATCCGCAGAAGGACTGACATGATGCTTCAGATTGAGATCGGCGATAAATTGCATCGCTTCGGCAAACTCCGGCGAATCCACCTTGATCGTCCCGGTCGCATAGTCGATGTAATCTCCGCCGTTGCCCCATACGGCAGCTTCCAGAGGGAAGCCCGCTCCGCCGAAAATATCCACCTTACCGTCGCCGTTCGTATCCTTCGTGACCGCTTGAGCGGCTTTCAGGTAATCGTCCCAAGTCCAACCGCCCGGCTCCGCCGAAGGATATTCCGCTCCGGCTTCATCAAAGAGATCCTTGTTGTAGGCCATCGCCCATGGACCTACGTCCTTCGGAAGTCCGTACAAATCTCCGGTGCCCAGCGTCTTCCCGTCATACCGGTAACGGTCAAGCCCTTGCTTCCATACGTTGTTGGGATCAAACAACTCCGTGTTATCCAAGTAGCTTTGAATGTTGAGAATCGTACCGGCTTCCGCATATTTATAGAAGGCTGATCCAGAGAGATAGAAGATATCCGGCGCTTTCCCGGAGGCTACCAGTGTCGTAAGCTTCTGATGGTATTCCGCCGGCGGTACGCTCGTGTAGTTCACTTTTACATTGGGATATTTCTTTTCAAAGGATTGGATTAATGTGGTAAAAATTTTCTTCTCGTTAGGATCCCCGTGCCCCATGAAGGAAATTTCCACCTTCTCGTCTGAGGTTGTCTGCTGCCCGTTGGATGCGCGATCATTTGGGTTTCCCGTTTCCTGCGAGGCATTGGCCGAGCCCGAGTTGCTGCTGGAGCTAGAGCCACAGCCTGTAAGCGCTACCAACATGGTCATGACCAAACACACCGCGATGATTGCCAAGCGATTGGTTTTCACGTGCATAACCTCCCTATTGAATTTTCGTAAATGGGTATCGCGGCTACGAACGGTTTATTCAGCTTATCTTTGCAGGACTGTAACCGCTTTACATTTTGCATTTTAGTATATCCGCCCGTACATTAGTATACTTTATTTAGTATATAATATATTTTTTATAATCAATTCTACAGGAATCGTCACTCTTCGCGGATTGGAGCGCCCCTCCATCTGCTCCAGCAAACATTCCACGGTATGCTTGCACATCGTAGCGATATCCTGCTCCACATAATGGATGCCGGGTCTCCCTGGCTCGTCGAATCCGAAGAGCGTAAAATCCTCCGGTACCCTCTTGCCCAAACGAAGCAGCGCATCATAGGCATAGTTTGTGAGCTGAGCGTTCATGACGAAGGCTGCTGTAATCTCGGGATGCGAACGGAAGAAGTCATAGATCATTTCCTCGCCGTTTCCGTTATGGATATCGTTGATATTGAGGATGCACCATTGGTTTTTGTTGATCGGCAATTGGTTCTGATAGAAGGCCCGTTCGAAACCGGCCGCGCGGTCTTCCGTGACGGTATTCGTGATCACCGGAGAGATCAAGGCGATATTCCGATGCCCCTGCTCCAGCAAGTAGCTCACGGCGTTGAAGGTGCCCTTCTCATTATCCGCGCTGACGCTGTAGGTTCGGATATCTTTCAAATAGCGGTCGATCAGAACCAGCGGGAACTTGTCGATGGACAGGCGCAAAATATCCTCGTTGTAGTTCTCCTCCTCCGTCGGAAAGATCACCATCCCCTTTACGCCGTTGCGATTAAACGCTTCGATCGCTTCGCTCTCGTTCCGTTGCGATTCCCTCGAAATGCTAAGCGTGAGTTGGTAACCGGACGCCCAGGCAAACCGTTCGATATTGTCCACGATCCGCTGCTCCACCTTCGTTTGCAGCGTTGGGATAATCAAGCCAATGGTGCCTTTGTAAGGTGTCCCCGTACGCTGCGCCGTTCCAGCCGTGTTCAAGACCTTCCAAACCTCTTCATTCACGAAGGTGCCCTTGCCTTGATGCCGGGTTAAAATGCCTTCATCCGCCAGGCCGATCAAAGCGTTCTTGCTCGTGATTTGGCTGACATGATACTCCTCGGCCAGCTCCTTCTCCGACGGAATACGATCCCCTGGTCTGAGCTCCCCGGATAGGATGCGTTCCTTAATATCGTCCTGAATCTGCTTATATAGGGGTAAATTCTTCACCATAGACCACTCCCACTGAACCAGATATAACATATATATACTTAGTATATTATTTATTTTATTTTTGTCTATGAGAAGATCTAAAGTCGTAAATGAAACGAAAAAAAAGTACGCCCCTCACCTGAGAGACGTACCTGGATGGCTCACTTTTTCTTCTTGCGAACAAACGCGGCGGTGGCGTTCCCGCCGCCGTTCTTGCCCTTGCCGCCGCCCCGTTTGCGGCTTGGGGCGGCCTCCCCGGCGCCCTCGTCGCGGGCGCCGATGAAAATCCCGCTCGCGGACGTCTTCTTGCGCCGCGAGCTTTTGCCCTCGCCGGTCCGGTATCGAGGACCGGCATCGCGGGCGACGGCGACCGTCCCGGAGGCATAGCCTCCCTTGCCGGAGCCGAAGCCAAACATCGGCGCCGGCGCGCTCGCCGCGGCGCCGGTGCCCTCGCCCGCGCTGCTGTCTGCGCGGGCCTCCGCGCGGCCAAGCGCGATGCCGCCGCTGCCTTTGGCAGCGCCGCCGCGCTTGCCGCGCTTCCCGCCGGGGGTGCCCACCCCGGCGTCCTCATCGGCGGCGACGAAGTCCGCCGCCGCAGCACGGCCGGGCTTGCCAGCGCCGCGGCCGCCCTTGCCTTTGCCGCCGCCGGCTTTGCCTCGGCCGGCGTCCTTGCCCTTGGCGGCCTTGTTGCCCCGGCCGCCCCAGCCGCCGTCGCCGCGCGCGCCGGCGAAATCCCCGCGTTGCCGCGGCTTCATGTCGACCATCTCAAAATCAATCGTATGGTCGTCCATATTCACGCGGGCCACGCGGATTTTCACCTCGTCGCCGATCCGATAGATCTTCGACGTCCGTTCCCCGATCAGCGCCATATGCTGCTCGTGGAAATGATAATAGTCATCCGTCATCGCACTAAGCCGGATCAGCCCTTCCACCGTGTTCTCCAGCTCGACGAACATACCAAAGCTCGTTACACTGCTGATAATGCCGGTGAATTCCTCCCCGACCTTGTCCAGCATGAACTCCGCTTTCTTGAGCTGTTCCGTATCGCGCTCCGCCTCCACGGCGACGCGCTCCCGCTCAGACGACTGCTGCGCGATGTCCTGCATGCGGCTGGCCAAATACTCCATCCGCGCTTCGCTTAGCGTCCCGCCGCTCTCAATCACCTCGCGGATGACCCGGTGGATGACCAAGTCCGGATACCGCCGAATCGGCGAGGTGAAGTGCGTATAGAACTCCGCCGCCAGCCCGAAATGCCCGGTGCTTTCCGCATCATACTTCGCCTGCTTCATGGAACGCAGCATCATCGTGCTGATCACCGTCTGTTCCTTCGTTCCCTGAATATCCTCGAGCAGTGTTTGCAGCGCACGCGGATGCACCTTATTGCCCTTGCCGCCTTTGACCGTATAACCGAAGTTAGCGACGAACGCCAGGAAATTCATTAACTTCTCTTGATCCGGATCCTCATGGATCCGATAAATAAACGGCACCTTCAGCCAATAAAAATGCTCCGCCACCGTTTCGTTTGCGGCCAGCATGAACTCCTCGATGATCTGTTCCGCGATCGAACGCTCGCGCTTCACGATATCCACCGGCTTGCCGTTCTCATCCACGATCACCTTTGACTCCACGAAGTCGAAGTCGACCGCCCCGCGCCGCATGCGGTTTGCCCGCAGCTTCAGCGCCAGCTCCTTCATCAATTTGAACGTATCCACGAGATCCGCATACCGTTCCGTAACTTCTGGATCTTCCTCCTCCAGAATCTTGCGCACGTTCGTGTAAGTCATTCGCTCCTTCGTACGGATCACGCTGGTGAAAATATCGTGCTTCACGACCTTCATCATCTCGTTAAACTCCATTTCACAAGACAACGTGAACCGATCCACTTGCGGATTCAACGAACAGATCCCATTGGACAAGCGGTGCGGCAGCATCGGAATAACGCGGTCTACCAAGTATACGCTGCAGCCGCGGTTATAAGCTTCCTGATCGAGCTTTGAATTCTCGCGCACATAATACCCAACGTCCGCGATATGGACGCCCAACTTAATATTCCCATTGGGCAGACGCTCAACATTTACGGCGTCATCCAGGTCCTTCGCATCCTCACCGTCGATCGTCACGATCACTTTGTCGCGTAAGTCTCGCCGTCCTTGACGAACGATCTCCGCCTCATCGATCACGTCGGGAACTTCCTGCGCTTCCGCCATCACGTCATCCGGAAAAGCTTCCGGCAACTGATGCTTGCGGATGATCGACAAAATATCAACGCCTGGATCGTCCTTATGCCCTAAAATCTCGATGACCCGACCAACCGCCGCAGACCGTCCCTCGGGATACTCTACGATTTCAGCTACGACTTTCTCGCCATCAACCGCACCGCCAAAGCCTTCCCGCGGGATGAACAGATCCTTGTTGATCCGTTTATCGTCCGGAATCACAAAACCAAACGATTCGTTGTTCTGGAAAACGCCCACCACTTGCGTAATGGCCCGGTGTACAATGCGTACGACCTCACCTTCCAGCTTGCCGCCAGCCACACTCTTCGAGCTGACGCGCACCAACACCGTATCGCCGTTCATCGCACTCTTCAAATCATTGGCATGAATATAGACGTCCGGATGGTCACGATCCTCCGGGATCAGAAACGCAAAACCCTTGGGATGGGCTTGCAAACGCCCGCGCACCAGGTCCATGCGTTCCGGAACCCCATATCGATGAGTGCGAGTAAGAATAATTTGTCCACTTTGCTCTAACCGGTTGAGCATTTTCAGGAATTCCTTGAAATCGGCAGCATCGGTGATCCCAAAATGCTCCTCCAACTCCTGATACGTCATCGGTTTATATGCCGTTTCCCGCATAAAAGCGAGCAATTCTTCTTCCGTAATTACTTTCAAATGATTTCACCTCAAACCCGGCTCATCCCGCAGGGGCCGGGGTGTTATTTTGCATGATGTTTCCATGATCTTCCTTGCGGTGTATATCCCCTAGTATACACGAAATTCGGGTTTGGCATCCGTTTTCGCCCGGGAATGGATGAAATCGCTTGAATTTCATGAAAGAGCCTTCATTTTTATGAAAAATCAACCGACATTATAAAGTAGGAATTCCATGTATTAGGAGAGGGAGAGGGTATGGAGAATAATCAAATTCTGCAACGACGCAATAAGTTATTCGTCAAAATTATATGGGGGATGGTCGCACTCGGCGTCCTGACCGACATTATGATCCAGGTGGATAGTAAAGTTTTATTGACCTTGATCATCGTCGGCGGAATTTGTTGCTCCATCGCAACCTACATGACTTACGCCAACAAAGGAACCCGCTACGTCATGTTTGTCATTCCCGTAATTACCTCATTATTGACTTTTCTGCTGATCTATCAAGATCCCGATCCGATCATCAGCACGTATCTGCTCGTCTATGTATGTATCGGCATTATGACGTTGTATTCGAACTACAAACCGATCATTTTGTCTGGTGTTTTGGGAATGGGGATTACCATTTATTTTTTCAACGTTCCCTTCTACCACGATAAATTATTCCCCCGCGAGTCGCTGAGCTACTTGCTGCTATTCCTGGCGTTCCTGACTGTTGCTCTAGTTTTTGCCGCCCGGTTCAGCGAACGTCTGCAGAAGGATGTATTAACTCAGCAGAAGGACACGATGGAAGCAAAACGCCGCAGTGACGAGCTGCTTTCGAAACTGCAAGCTTCGCTGGAAGTTCTAGGACGTCTGAGCACTCAGCTGCGGGAGAACGTAACCGTCACAGGTTCCATCTCCAAAGAAATTACAACGACCTTTGGCAGCGTCTCCTCAACCTTGGAACGGCAGACGCTGGGGTTACAATCTACGACCCAATCGGTGCAGGAGGTTGGAGGAGCTGTAGAGGTCACCGCCGAGATCTCGGCCCGTCTTCAAGAGTTGTCCACGGACATGCTGAATAATACGGAAGCCGCCGGGGCGAAGATGAACGCCTTATCCGCACATATACAGCATCTGCAGCAGATCATTAACGACACCGTCACCCAAATGCAGAAGCTTCGGGATCAAAACGAACAAGTCAGCCAAATTGTTGATACAATCCATGGCATCTCTGCCCAAACGAACCTGCTGGCGATGAACGCAGCGATTGAAGCGGCTCATGCCGGAGAGCATGGCAAAGGCTTTGCGGTGGTCTCCTCGGAAATTCGCAAACTGGCAGAGAACTCACAGCAAGCCACCCAGCGGATTAACGAGATTCTGGCAGACGTCATTGGGCAAATCAACAACGTTGCTGAACAGATCACCCTCGGCTCCACAGCGGTTCATTCCGGACAGGAAGAAGCCCAAGAAGTCCAAAGCTACATGGGCAAAGTGTCTGACAATGCCCGCACAGTGAACGAGCAATCGGGTGAAGTCGATCGCTCGGTACGGCAGATGCAGGACCGGTATACCAGCATTATGGCGGAAGTGATGGAGATTGCCGAGAGCACCGAGCACAATATGAGTGCCGCGCAGCAAATCCTAGCTGGCATCGAAGCGCAAGACAGCAAAATTCACGAGATTGTAAGACACTATCAAGATCTCGACAACTTGATTCTCACCCTATCAACCACGGCCGCAGGGGTTACGACACAGGAGAGCACTCCTCAACCACCAACGGTGCCGTCCGGTTCCTCATCAGGAGGAAGCGAACCTACTTCGAATTCGGCAGCCCCAGAAGTGAAGACGAATCAAGCTGAGCAGGTTTCCGTTTCGGCGGAACCTGCCAAAGAACCTGTTTCAGTAGGCTAGCAAACAACACGCAAAAAAAGGCTTGCCTCTTAGGCAAGCCTTTTCTTTTTATATGGATTATGTAGATAAGACCGTATTCATATTCATGGACTTGATCGTTTCTAAATACCAGTCAAACCGCTCTGGGTGCTCATAAAACTCTGAGGCATGAATAATGGCCGGTATGACGTCATCCCCTTTATAGAATTGGCGTTCCCCGACCTGGGTCAATGGTACATGAAAAGAGATCCGAAGTGCTCGGAACAAGGTGGGCTCAAGCAAGGTGACGTAATGGCGAATCCCGTTCTGCTCAGCAAACAACACGATCGTTGCTAGCAATCGGTTCAGGTTGCGGCCGCGATACTGCTTCAGCAGCGCGACTTTATCCACCTCAGCGATCTCCCCTGGCCCAGAGCATAGGATCGCCGGATGATCATCAAATGGCGCCAATTGATTTAACAGCCCGTCCGATTTCGGGACATAGGGTTTAAACTCTACGGTGCCCACCGGCACCCCCGCCTCGTCATAGACGAGACAACGACCTAAGACGTCCTCAGCAAACTCCGGCTCAAAGCCTTTTTCCATCCAGGCCTCCATCCAAATCGAGTGAAACAAGGTTCCTTCCTCCAGCGTTTCCACTAGCTTGTACAAATTCCTTCCTCCTCTCATTGCATGTACCAAAATTGTAATATTTTAACGACTATTGAACCACGAAAATCCTACATAATCTAACATATATTGCTAAAAAATTCCTTTCAAAATTGTTACACTTTTCTTTCAGAACTAAAAACAAGGTTCTCTTACCGTGTCTTCACGACGTGCAGAGCGGTATCATTCAGGCGCTTAAACTTTTGTCGTTGTCGGTCAGTTCTTTGTTGAAGCAATACGGATCTCCCTCTTTATTTACATTTTTCGCTGTCATCAAGTCCAACCCTTATCCCATTCCTCCCCCTATTTTACTGATTATCCCTTTGGTTCAGGTGGGATGTTCTACGAGGACATCAACCTATATGGAATGGTGATCATCTGAGAGCTAAATAGAGAATTAGGTTAAAAATGGAATTTAATTCTTGATATAGGAACATACGTTTGGTATAATGAAGAAAAAAGAATGTACGTTGGTTTAATGTTGATTGAATTGGAGGGAGCAGGCATGGAGTTAGGAATGAATACGAGTTCGGGGCTTTCATCAATCAGCAGCCGCTTTCAAAGTGAGGCAGATTGCATTGAGGCGATTATTGCGATGAAGTGGCCAAACGGCTTCGTTTGCCCGCGTTGTGCTTATACCGAGTACACTCGTCTATCCTCTCGTCGTCTACCTTTGTTTGAATGTGGAAAATGCGGCTATCAAGCTTCTCCTTTGGTTGGTACGATTTTTGAAAGAACCCATCTGCCCCTGGTAAAGTGGTTTCGTGCCCTCGAGTTATTCCTGCTTCCCGATGGCATCTCAGCGCTGCGGTTGAGCCAGGTCATTGAAGTGACCTACAAGACCGCCTGGCTCATGCTGCACAAAATCCGTCATACCCTCGGCGAATGCGATGCCCAGGAACTGCTCTCTGGAGACGTGAAGGTCAACTGGTATGAGGCTGTGTATGGAACGCGTATGAAGCATGTATGAAGTATATTTGAAGCGCGTATGAGGCATATTTGAGGCGTTATGTTATTTATGCGCACAGACGTTCTGACGCAACGGGATATTCCTTAAGGGAAGCGGACAGAGACCCTATATTCCCGTGAGAGCACAACGAAAAAGCCCCCATCTCCCAAAAAAGACGAGGGCTTGCCTGACACAAAGTTTGATTTGCCTAGTCTAGTACGATAGCCACGACG
Source organism: Paenibacillus sp. J14 (assembly GCF_000518465.1). NCBI lineage: Bacteria > Bacillati > Bacillota > Bacilli > Caryophanales > Paenibacillaceae > Paenibacillus > Paenibacillus sp. J14. The sequence continues at coordinate 78,596 of NZ_JADQ01000016.1, forward strand.
ATCGACAAGATGAAGAAGCCAACCGCCAATCCGACCGTGACTCGTTCGAGAACGAGCTCCATGCCGCGCGCTTTCGTTTTTCCGAAAAGATGTTCAGCACCCCCGGAGATGGCACCGGAAAGACCCGCGCTCTTCCCTTTCTGCAGCAACACGACTGCGATCAAACCGATCGAGAAAATAACGAGCAATACCTTCAACAAAATATCCATTCAATCCACCTCCTAAGTGAGAACATCTTTCATCTATACCATTGCTCAGAAATTTAGATACAAAAACAGCATTATTATTGTACCATAGCAATTCTGGGAAAACAACCGTTTTCCTTTAGATTAGCTGAGTTTATACACCCGTGCTTCATACGGCCGTAAATCGAGCTGCCGCACATCTTCTCCCGCAGGCACGTCATAGTTAGCAATCAAGAGTTCTGCGGACTTCACCTCATCGATGCTCATGGCAACGGCTTCATCTGTCGTCCAAGTGAAGTGGGCCGGTTTATCGTAAAAATTCAAGACAACCAACAGCCGTTCTTCTCCAAGCGTACGAGTATACGCATATACCTGCTGATCTTCCGGATTCAGCAGCTCGTAACGTCCGTATACGATCACCTCATGCTGTTTACGCAACTGAATTAATCGACGGTAATAGTGGAAAATCGAGTTGTCGTCCGCAAGCGCACGTTCCACATTGATTTCCTGATAGTTCGGGTTAACCGCCAGCCATGGCGTTCCGGTCGTAAAACCGGCATGCGGACTGTCGCCCTTCCATTGCATTGGCGTACGGGCATTATCCCGGCCCTTGGCATAGATCCCCTCCATGATCTGTTCTGTGGAGTACCCCTTCTCCAAGTACTCTTGGTACATATTCAACGTCTCGATATCGCGGTATTCGTCGATCGTCTCAAATCGTACGTTGGTCATGCCAATTTCTTCGCCTTGATAAATGTATGGTGTCCCTTGCAGCGTATGCAGGAGTGTAGCCAGCATTTTAGCCGACACATTATGGTATTCGCGGTCATTACCGAAACGCGATACCAGGCGTGGCTGGTCGTGGTTGTTCATATAAATGCTGTTCCACGCTCTCCCATCCAACATGGTCTGCCACTTCGAGAGGATCTGCTTGAGATCAACCAGTGTCCATGGTTTGGCCCACCACTTGCCATCCGGGCCCGAATCGATGCCCATCAGCTCAAACTGGAACACCATGTTGAGCTCATTCCGATCCGTCCCTGCGAATAAGATCGCATCTTCCGGCGTGACGTCCACCGTCTCACCTACCGTCATAATATCGTATTTAGACAACACCTCACGGTTCATTTCTTGCAGAAACTCATGAACCCTCGGGCCGTTAATGCAATTCCCTCCGTCCGCATGGTTTGGCAATCCCTCCGGTTTGGAGATCAGATTGATAACGTCCATACGGAATCCATCAATGCCCTTATCCAGCCACCAGGTCATCATATCGTAGACCTCACGACGCACCTTCGGGTTTTCCCAGTTGAGATCCGGTTGCTTCTTCGAGAACATATGCAGATAGTATTCATCGGAAGCTTCATCGTACTCCCAAGCCGATCCGCTGAAAAAGGATCCCCAGTCATTTGGTGCTTGCCCATCTTTGCCAGGACGCCAGATATAGTAATCCCGATACGGATTATCCTTCGATTTACGCGATTCCACGAACCAGTGATGTTCGTCTGAGCTGTGGTTCACAACCAAGTCCATGATCAGCTTCATGCCCCGTGCATGCAGCCCTTCCAGCAGCTCCTCCCAGTCTTCCATAGTTCCGAACTCATCCATGATCGATTGATAATTGCTGATATCGTACCCATTATCGTCATTCGGCGACTCGTAAACTGGGCAAAGCCAGACTACATCCACGCCCAAGAACTTCAAATAATCCAACTTCGAGATGATCCCGCGCAAATCGCCGACCCCATCCCCGTTACTATCCATAAAGCTGCGAGGATAAATTTGATAAACGACGCTTTCTTTCCACCATTTCTTGTCCACGATGCTTCTCCTCCATCTACCCTTAGATTCAGCCTAGTTTTTACCACTCATTTTTTCTATCTATCCAATGACTTCACAACGTAAACGTTTACTATATTGAGCAACAAAAACCTATTTCACTGATTACTGATTAATAGCATATATATCTTGAACGTAAACGTTTACTTTCAACTATATTACCGTCCTGCCAACTTGTCAATGACAATGCGCAAAAAGGATCTCTAACGTTCAAAGCCCCTGCTTGTAAATCCAAGCAGGGGCTTTGCGTCAGGCCGGAATCATCATCCGGCTGTCCTTCTTAACGATGAGCTTTCAGGTTGTAGAAGGATTTCAGGCCGTTGTATTGAGCCAAGTCTGCCAATTGATCTTCGATGCGAAGCAATTGGTTGTATTTCGCGATACGGTCCGTACGGGACGGAGCACCGGTTTTGATTTGGCCAGCGTTTGTTGCTACAGCGATATCGGCAATCGTGCTGTCTTCGGATTCACCGGAACGGTGGGATACAACCGCAGTGTAACCAGCGCGTTTTGCCATTTCGATAGCGTCGAACGTTTCGGTCAACGTACCGATTTGGTTTACTTTGATCAGGATCGAGTTACCGATACCCTCTTTGATACCTTTATACAAACGTTCGGTGTTGGTTACGAACAGGTCGTCACCGACGAGTTGAATTTTGCTGCCCAATTTCTCAGTGAGCAATTTCCAACCTTCCCAATCGTCCTCAGCGCAGCCGTCTTCGATTGTGATGATCGGGTATTTTTCAACCCAAGAAGCGAGCAGGTCCACAAATTCAGCGGAAGTAAAGGATTTGCCTTCGCCTTCCAGATGGTATTTACCGTCTTTGTAGAACTCAGTGGAAGCAACGTCCATACCCAGGAATACGTCTTTACCTGGAGTATAGCCAGCTTTCGTAATAGCTTCCATGATCGAGGACAATGCGTCTTCGTTGGAAGAGAAGTTTGGTGCAAAGCCGCCTTCATCGCCTACAGCCGTGTTCAGGCCTTTAGCTTTCAGAACGGATTTCAGGTTGTGGAAGATTTCAGCACCTGTACGGAGCGCTTCTCTGAAGGAAGGAGCACCTACCGGCAGGATCATGAATTCTTGTACGTCTACGTTGTTGTCCGCATGCGCACCGCCGTTCACGATGTTCATCATCGGAACTGGAAGCTGCTTCGCGTTAAATCCGCCCAGGTAAGCGTACAGCGGCAGATCCAATGCATCAGCTGCTGCGCGAGCTACTGCCATGGAAACGGCCAGGATCGCGTTAGCGCCCAGTTTACCTTTGTTTGGCGTGCCGTCCAATTCGATCATCAATTTGTCGATGCCAACTTGGTCCAGCGCGTCCATACCAATCACTTCAGGAGCGATGATTTCGTTAACGTTCTTAACAGCGTTCAGTACGCCTTTGCCCAGGTAACGAGTTTTGTCGTCATCGCGAAGCTCTACAGCTTCATGCGCACCAGTGGATGCGCCGGAAGGAACGATAGCGCGGCCCATAGCGCCGGATTCAAGATAAACTTCAACTTCAACAGTTGGGTTCCCGCGGGAGTCCAGGACTTCGCGAGCGTATACGTCAGAAATAATCGTCATGTTTACAGTCTCCTTTTTAAGTAGTTATTCCATTCAAATGGTGATCTATGTTTTTACGCCTTGCGGCTAGCAATCATCGATTGACCGGTCATTTCCGGCGGCTTCGGCAAGCCCATCAGGTCGAGCAGCGTTGGAGCTACGTCGGCGAGGATGCCTTTATCGCGAAGCACTACGTTCTCGTCGGTTACGATAAACGGTACCGGATTCGTGGTGTGCGCCGTATACGGACGACCTTCATCGTCGATTTCCATATCCGCATTCCCGTGGTCAGCAATAATGACAACCACTCCGCCTTTGGCTTTGACCGCGTCTACGACTTTACCTACGCACTCGTCCGTCACTTCAACCGCTTTGATCGTCGGTTCCATTTTACCGGAGTGACCAACCATATCTGGGTTTGCGAAGTTCAGGATGATCGCATCGTGTACATCGGATTCAATTTCCTTCACGCAAGCTTCAGCAACTTCATAAGCGCTCATTTCCGGTTTCAGGTCGTAAGTTGCGACTTTCGGAGAGTTGATGAGCACGCGTTTTTCGCCTGGCAGCTCTACATCGCGTCCGCCGCTGAAGAAGAAGGTGACGTGCGGATATTTTTCCGTTTCCGCAATCCGCAGTTGTTTCTTCCCATGTTGAGCTAACACTTCGCCAAACGTATTGTCGAGATCCTTCGGCTTGTACGCAACGTACCCATTCACCGTTTCTGCAAACAGCGTCAAGCAGACGAAATGCAGGTCTGTCGGGAATTTAGGGCCGCGATCGAAGCCTTGGAAATCTTTGTTCGTAAATACGTTGGACAGCTGGATCGCACGGTCTGGACGGAAGTTCAAGAACACAACGGAGTCGCCGCTCTCAACTTGTGCGATCGGCTCGCCTTTGTCATCCACAATGACAGTTGGCATCACGAATTCGTCATAGACCGATTTCTCGTACGATTCCGTTACGGCTTTAATCGGATCAGTATATTTTGGACCTTCCGCATAAACCATGGCCCGGTACGATTTCTCGACGCGGTCCCAACGTTTGTCGCGGTCCATCGCATAGTAACGGCCTTGGACGGTGGCAATCTTGCCTACGCCAAGCTCGTTCATCTTAGCGATCAATTGCTCGAGGAAGCCTTTAGCGCTGTCTGGAGCAACGTCGCGGCCGTCCAGGAATGCATGCACATAAACTTCGTGCATTTCTTCCTTCTTCGCCAGTTCCAGCATCGCGAACATGTGCTCGATGTGGCTGTGAACGCCGCCGTCGGACAGAAGGCCGTACAGATGGAGCTTCTTGCCCTTCGATTTCGCGCTGCGCACCGCATCAACCAGCGTTTCGTTCTTAAAGAATTCCCCTTCGCGAATCGATTTGGAGATCCGAGTCAAGTCTTGGTAAACAATCCGGCCGGCGCCGATGTTCAAGTGACCTACTTCGGAGTTCCCCATTTGCCCTTCTGGCAAACCAACGGCTTCCCCGCTGGCTGTCAGCGTAGTGTTCGGATATTGCTTCAAATAACGGTCATAGTTCGGCTTCTTCGCTTGGGCAACCGCGTTGCCTTCCACTTTGTCGCGAAGCCCGAATCCGTCCATGATGATCAGAGCTACTGGTCTTGGAGCCGTCATTTATTTCGCCCCCTCAACGAGCTGGATGTACGATTCTGGCTGCAGGCTGGCACCGCCGACAAGCGCGCCGTCGATGTCGCTTTGGCCCATATACTCCTTCACGTTTTCCGGTTTTACGCTGCCGCCGTATTGAATGCGGATTTTCGCCGCTACGTCGTCACCGTAAAGCCCCTGAACCAGGCTGCGGATGTAGGAAATCACTTCGTTCGCATCTTGTGCGGTCGAGGATTTGCCCGTACCAATTGCCCAAATCGGTTCATACGCAATCACCACTTGCGCTGCTTGCTCTGCCGTCAGGCCTTTCAAAGCCGCTTCGGTTTGAACTTTCACGACTTCTTTCGTTTGGCCAGCTTCACGCTCTTCGAGCTTCTCGCCAACGCAAGGGATCGGGGTCAAGCCATGTTTGAAGGCAGCCAAGATCTTCTTGTTGACGATTTCGTCGGTTTCACCGAAATATGCCCGGCGCTCGGAATGGCCGATGATCACATAGTCCACGCCAAGCTCTTTCAGCATGCGGCCGCTGATTTCGCCGGTGAAAGCTCCTTCGTCTTCAAAGTGCATGTTTTGTGCGCCGATTTTGATCGACGTGCCTTTCGCAGCTTCTACCAAAGCCGGAAGGTTCGTGAACGGAGCACAAATAACGCTCTCAACGCCAGCAACCTCCGCTTTCCCTTTTACGGCTTCGAAGAAGGCTTTGGCTTCGGAAACGGTTTTGAACATTTTCCAGTTTCCGGCGATAATTGGTGTTCTCACAGAGCCCACTCCTTTTATTTCATAGAGGTAGCTCAAAAAACGAACTTTGATCACGATGTATCTCGTGAAGCGGATTCGACTTCGAATCTTGAATTCAGCCGGGCCTTCCGTTGCTCACGTAGATCTGTCTACGCTCCGCTACTCAGTCCCTAGCTTCATCCAACCTTCTCGGTGCTGAAAGCTCGTTTTTTGAACCTTGATCTTAATGAGGTAGCTCAAAAAACGAACTTTGATCACGATGTATCTCGTGAAGCGGAAGTGCTGAAAGCTCGTTTTTTGAGCCTTGATCTAGCTACTTATTCTTACTTGTCGTTCAATGCTACAACGCCAGGAAGTGCTTTGCCTTCCATGAATTCCAGGGAAGCGCCGCCGCCTGTGGAGATGTGGTCCATTTTGGAAGCCAGATTGAACTTCTCAGCAGCTGCTGCGGAATCCCCGCCGCCGATGATGGTGTAGCCTTCCGTTGTTGCGCAAGCTTCTGCCACTTCTCTGGTCCCGTTAGCGAAAATGTCCATCTCGAACACGCCCATCGGTCCGTTCCATACGACCAACTTGGAGTTCTTGATGATTTCAGCATACTTCGCACGAGTCTTCGGCCCGATGTCCACGCCTTCCCAATCTGCAGGAATGCTGTCGATATCCACGGCTTTGTGGTTTGCGGTTGGGCTGAAGTCATCTGCTACGATGCAGTCGACAGGAAGAAGGAAGTTTTTACCCAGCTTCTTCGCCTTCTCGATGAAGCCAAGGGCAACGTCGAGTTTGGAATCATCCAGAAGCGATTTGCCGATTTCGTAACCTTGAGCCTTGAAGAAAGTATAAGCCAAACCGCCGCCAATCAACACGTTATCTGCAATGTTCAGCAGGTTGTCGATGACGTCGATCTTGTCTTTAACTTTCGAACCGCCGATAATTGCGGTGAAAGGACGGTCCGGGTTCGTCAAGGCTTTGCCGAGAACGGACAATTCTTTCTCCATCAGCAAGCCGGATACGGCTGGCAGGTAATGTGCGATTCCTTCGGTCGAAGCATGTGCGCGGTGTGCTGCACCAAATGCGTCGTTGACGAACAGGTCAGCCAGCTCAGCAAATTGTTTTGCGAGTTCTGGATCGTTCTTCTCTTCGCCTGGATAGAAACGTACGTTTTCAAGCACAAGAACGTCGCCGTTGTTCATTGCATTGACTTTCGCTTTCACTGCTTCCCCAACAGCTTCATCGACTTTCGCTACTTCTTTGCCAAGCAACTCGCTCAAGCGTTTTGCCGGCAGCGTAAGCCGCATATCTTCGTTCACTTGGCCTTTCGGACGACCCAAATGGCTCGCAAGAATGACTTTTGCGCCTTGTTCAACCAAGTATTTGATTGTTGGCAGCGTTTCGCGAATCCGGGTGTCGTCAGTAATTTGACCATCTTGCATCGGTACATTGAAATCTACGCGAACAAACACGCGTTTGCCGGTGACTTCCACATCACGTACACTTTTCTTGTTCATCTCCACGTTCCTCCTAAACGATATGCGCGGGTCTCCCAGACCAAAAAATGCGCATCTACGGCTTTGTCTTGGTTCCTCTCCTAAATAAAAACGCAATGAAACGAATCTCTATCTATAACTTTATTGGGTGTGTGTGAATGCCGTATTACATGCAAGAACCAAAGAGGAGTCCTGAACAGGTTGCTCCTCTTTGGGATGAATCTCTAATATGGGTAACTGCTTATTTTACTTTTTTCGCGAAGTATTCCAGCGTGCGAACCAATTGAGCAGTGTAGGACATTTCGTTGTCATACCAAGCTACTGTTTTAACCAGTTGTTGGTCGCCGACAGTCAATACTTTTGTTTGTGTAGCGTCGAACAGGGAACCGAAAGTCATACCTTTGATGTCCGAAGATACGATTTCGTCTTCAGTGTAACCGAAAGTTTCAGGGTCGGATGCAGCTTTCATTGCAGCGTTAACTTCGTCCGCAGTTACTTTCGTTTTCAGAACGGATACCAGCTCAGTCAAGGAACCAGTTGGAACCGGTACGCGTTGTGCAGCGCCGTCCAATTTGCCTTGCAGTTCAGGGATAACCAGGCCGATCGCTTTTGCAGCACCTGTAGTGTTAGGGATGATGTTCTCAGCAGCTGCGCGAGCACGACGGAAGTCACCTTTCGCATGCGGAGCATCCAGCGTGTTTTGGTCGCCAGTGTAAGCATGGATGGTTGTCATCAAGCCTTCAACGATACCGAATTTATCATTCAGTGCTTTAGCCATTGGAGCCAAGCAGTTCGTCGTACAAGAAGCACCGGAGATTACGGTTTCTGTACCGTCGAGGATTTCATGGTTTACGTTGTAAACGATGGTTTTCATGTCGCCAGTAGCTGGAGCGGAGATAACAACTTTCTTCGCGCCGCCTTTCAGGTGAAGCTCAGCTTTTTCTTTCGTTGTGAAGAAGCCTGTGCACTCCAGAACGATGTCAACGCCAAGCTCGCCCCAAGGCAATTCTTCAGGGTTGCGGTTAGCCAGAACTTTAACTTCTTTGCCGTTAACTTTGAAGAATCCATCGTGTACTTCGATGTCGCCTTCGAAGCGGCCTTGAGTTGTATCATATTTCAACAAATGAGCCAACATTTTTGCATCTGTCAGGTCATTGATTGCTACGACTTCAATACCTTCAACGTTTTGAATGCGGCGGAAAGCCAAGCGTCCAATACGTCCAAAACCGTTAATCCCTACTTTTACACTCATTGATAGTTCCTCCCAGTGTTTGATTTTTTATTATTCAAGACAGGCCGGATAAAACCCGTCATGAGTAAACCTATTTAGCCCCGGATCCGTTGATCAACTCGCTTACGATCTCTTGCGCCGCCGCTTCATCGGTCACTAGGATATCCTCTTGGCCAAACCGCAATACGGCATGGATCGCTCTCGCTTTGCTCTTACCGCCTGCAATGCCGATCACCGTCTCGGTCTGCATAATATCCTCGAGACGCAGGCCTAAGGTCAGCATTTTGTGCACGACGACGCCGTCTTCATTAAAGTAATATCCAAATGATTCCGCGAGCGCACCTTCTCTTCGGATTTCTTCGACCATGCTTGGCTCCAGCTTGCGCCGACGTGCCATCTCCATAGCGTCTCCGACCCCGTGCACTACGATACGCGCCTGCCGGATCATGTCCACGATATCCTGAATATTCGGATCGTGTACCAATGACTCGTAAGCTTCCTTCCCCAACAGATCAGGGACATGCAGCAAACGATACCCCGCACCCACGCGCTTCGCCATACCGGAAGCTATCGTGTTCGCTTGGATTTCCAGGCTCTCGCCAAGACCTCCCCGTGCCGGTACGAACCAGCTCTGCTTCATCGTGACGTTAGGCGGCGGATTCAGCTGATCTGCGACTTCCGCCAGCGTCGTGCCGCCGGTTACCGCAACCACCTCATCCCCACGCATGACACTAAGCAGTGCTTTGGCGCCTGCGCGCCCCAACTCCCGCTTCACCAGCGGAGAGGCTTCACAATCTCCGGGTACAATCACTACTTTGCGCAGCCCATAATGCTGACGGATCGTCTCCTCCAGGTTGGAGAGGCCAAACAATTCTTTGACGACCGGCTCCAAATCCTCTAGCAACCGCCGTCCCGCGTCGCTGATTCTCATGCCTATATTCTCGATTTCTATCAGGCCCTGGGCCTTCAGGAGATCCGTCTCGGCACGCAACACACGCTCCGTCATGTCCAGCGAATTCGCCAAGGTTCTACGGCCAATGACATCAGACAACATGATCTGGTGAAGTATGGTGTACCTTTTCTTGAGAATGTCCATGAGATCAGGAAGAAGCTGCTTTTGAATCTCTAATATGTTTCGCATGCTTTCCACTCCTGCAAGCTTCGTCTTCTCTCTCCATCTCCTGGCCTTAAAATGTCCCGGGATAACTTTTTAAGTCCCACTGCTATTTTACTCAATATTCTCCCTTGTTGCAAGCCTGACGTCCGTATCATTTACTTTCTTCGGAGCAGTTATACCCCTAGGCACAAAGAATCCCGCAAGAACCTGACATTTGAATCAGAGAATTGTCGAAAAATAGGCCGACTGTGTCCCGCAAGATTGCGGATGAGGGGAATCAGTTCGGTCATTTTCATAGAAAAAAGAGACCCTCCCGCATGGGAGAGCCTCTTCTAGATCTACATCATTTTATGGTTTCTCAATGGTTCAATTGTTCAGTCGGATCGACAATGCGCTTTTGGATTCCATCCGCAAACTCGGCAATTCAGTACCCCGGAGACGCAAGCGAACGTCAGACGCCTGCTCGCCGTCATTAAATAATACAATCCCAATCGAATCGTCCGTATTGCGGAAAGCGACGGAACGAATCGAAGGCTGCTCCGACTCGGCGGCGATTCTAACGGCCTTCGGGCGGATCACTGTGCTGAAATGGGCCAGCGCATAATAGTCCAGCGTATACTCGAGCTCGCGGGTCTGCTGGTTCACCGTAACGATCCCGCGGCAGGTGCTGCGGCCAAAGCCTGGGACGGTCGGACCATTCTGCTCATCCAAAGCCATATTCCAAAGCACCAGCGATTGGCTGTGATTTCGCAAAATCTCAATCCCCGTCCGCATGACATTGGAGAACGCCGGTTCAAACGCCGGTATCCATTCCCCGCCGGAGCCTTCAGTGAAATGAACCTCTTTGTCCGGGAAAGCCTCCTTCACTTGGCTTTGCGCTGAGGCTTCCCCTCCATACCAATGCCACGCCACCCCATCGACGGCTTCGCCAGCTTCCTTCAGCACGGAGAGCGGATACTCCGGCCGATCCCAGTTATGGTCATACGCCAAAATCTTCGTGGACAAGCCATGCTTCACAAAAGCCGGCTTCAGATAATTTTTCACAAAATCCGTCTGCATCTCGGCCGTCATCAGCATCCCCGGATAATGCCCAGGCACATACAGCGGTTCGTTCTGCGGCGTCACCGCATAAATGGATAACCCGTGCTTAGCGTATGATTCGATATAGCTAAGATGAACGTAAACAAAAGACAGCCCTCCAAATTGCTACATCTCGTAGGTTAAAATGGATAGTGTAGTATAAACCAAACCATTTCAGAGCTACATAGCAAAGGAGAGCTGATACTATGCAGTCTACCACAAAATTCGTCGGTTTAGATGTATCCAAAGAAAAAATTTCGGTTGCNATTGCAGATGTGAGCGGGGAAGCTCCACGCTATTACGGGAGCATTCCCCACACACCGGCAGCGTTACGCAAGCTTATCAAAGAGCTGGGACCGGCCGAAACGCTATCGTTTTGCTACGAGGCAGGACCCACGGGTTACGAAACCTATCGCTGG
>NZ_JADQ01000017.1:0-89704 GCF_000518465.1 Paenibacillus sp. J14
CGGTACTTCAATTGCTGCTTGCCCACTCGCAAGCTGATCGGCAAGGAGCGTCGCGGGGCTCGTGTAAAGAAAACATTCGACACGGCCAAAACACCCGTTGCCCGGTTAATCGAATTGGGCGTGCTACGACCAGAACAAACCCAACGGTTACAGGCGTATCAGACTTCCCAAGATCCGCTTGCATTACACAATCAGTTGGAAGCGCTGCTTTCCCANCCCGTGACGCCTGCCTCCGCTACGCGCCCAGTGGAGGCTATGTAACAGCCTCCACTGGGTAACAAAATTACGTGAGTGAACCATTATCCTTCGGTAACATTTTTATATGAGTTGACACGGATCCGTTCGCAAATTAACTCACCTTGTTGCTTTGGACTTCTTCGAGGCGAACCACCCGTGTATGCTGCGTATGGCTCCATTGCTTGTTGTTCTGGGTGAAGAACGCATAGAACGTGATTGGCCACCAGGAAATCAGGTAAATCGGGAACAGAACCAAGTAAGCGTAGACCTTCTTCGATTTAACCTTCTCCAGGAACATCGCCATCAAGAAAATAAACACGTTCGCGACAATCGCCACATACGACACCCACATCGGCAGGTAGCCATACAACGTTTTAACATGCGGTTCTTGCATTAACGATTGGTCAACCCAAATAAACGCCGTAAGCAGGAACGTCAATAACACGATGTACACGTTGGCCCCGTAAAGCGCCATGTCCAGCTTCACCATGTTCCGCTCCTTGATACTCTTCCACAACAGCGGGAAGAAATAGCGGCGAGCGACAGTGAAGTGACCTTGCATCCAACGCAGACGTTGGCGTGCCGACGCTTTGAACGTCAATGGCTTCTCATCGAACAGCTTCGCGTCGTAGTTAAACACCGGATACACTCCGCGTTCAACGCAACGCATCGTAAATTCAAGGTCTTCTACCAAGCTTGTAGCGCCCCAGCCGATTTCTTTCAACAGCTCGGTTTCAAAGCACATTCCTGTGCCGCCAAGGAAGTTCGCCATCTTCAGGTTCGTCCGGGACAACTGCCACAGGCGGTTACAATACCAGTACGAAATCCCGTAAGAAGCGGTAATCCAGGAATCCTCTGGATTCTTCGTATCGATATAGCCTTGGATGACCCGCGCGCCGGCGCATAGATCGTTGTTCATTTCCCGCAGGAAATCCGGATGCACCAAATTGTCGGCATCGAACATCACAACGGCGTCGTATTGACGCGGCATCTTCCACAGCTGTTTCAGCATCCATTCGATCGCATAACCTTTCCCTCGCAAGTTCGGGTTGGTCCGAACGCAAGCGTTCATCCCGTGGCTGCGAACGATATTTGCGGTATTATCGCTGCAGTTATCACAAATGACAAACACGTCGTACAATTCTTTTGGGTAGTTCATTTGTTTCAAATTTTCCATCAACGCCCCGACCACTTTTTCCTCGTTATGCGCTGCGACCAGCACCGCAAAGGATTTGTTCGGTTCGTATTGCACTTTGTTCTTCTTTCTGTACATGCCAAATAAAGCCAAACCAAATTGATACACCCCAACCACTGCCAGGACGACCTGCAGTGAAATCAAGATGACATCCAACATGATTTCTTGCCCCCTTTTTACCCCGATGTCTTTTTTTATCTTTCGGAGCTTTTGATTGTAATGACCCTTTCTTTCTTGTCTTGCTCTTTCTTTCTAGATCTTTCTTTGAACTTGTCGCCGGCTCTTTTTTCAAACCAAATACGATTTTCCACAACTTGACGTCGTTTGTCAAAGTAACTGTAGCCCCCATGCTGCGCAAAAAACTGGAAGACTGGTGGATTTTGGCATACAGGGGCCCCCGCAACCTGCTTTCAGGTACGGTTACATCCTATTTTCATCACTTTTGGCAATTTTTATTTCTTTTTTTAATTTTTTTATTGCACGGCTGGACAACTTATTGGCGTTACATTTACATAAACGAACTTGCTTGGCAAAAAGTTAACAAATCTGCACCCTTTTTTTAAACAGATCTGTTATGATTTGAATCATTGTAAAGGTGCGAAGAACGAAATGTCAAAAAAGAGCACGGCTACAGCGCAAAAAAACGTCCTTGAAAAGGCCATGGATTAAAAATATGATAAGTCTAACTTCAAAATGCCATGCTATTTGAAAAGAGCAGCCACGGGACAGGCAGTTTCCGAGGGCTAGAACGCGGCCAACCATCATGCGGAGGGATATTATGACTCGTTTATTCCATAAGCTTCAACAACTCGACCGACAGCTCTTTGTAGGAATCAACGGCCGCCTGCACCGCAGTTTTCTGAATTTTTGGCTGTATCATATAACTCATTTAGGGGGAGCTTGGTTCACCATCCTTTCGTCCTTGTTCATCTGGCTTGCGGCTCCGCAGCCATGGAGCAAAATCGGCTTGCAATCCTGCGTCGCGCTCGCGATCAGTCATCTTCCCGTCGCACTCGTCAAAAAAACCTACCCGCGTCTTCGGCCCTACTTAACGCTGCCGGGAACCAATACGTTCCGGAATCCGCTGACGGACCACTCGTTTCCGTCCGGGCATACGACGGCCATTTTTTCCATTACGGTTCCGTTTATGGCCGCGGTTCCAAGCTTGATTCTGGTGCTGCTCCCCATCGCGTTGATCGTGGCAGTTTCGCGTATTTATTTAGGCCTGCATTACCCTTCAGACACTCTTGCCGGAGCGGTCATCGGCTCCTCTGTAGCGCTTGGAACGGTTGCATTATGGGCTTAAAGGGGATATTGTAGACAATAGGAAAACCTTGCAGGAATAAGGTGAAACCAGTGCAAAAACAGAGAGTCTTACTTTTATCCGAGGGGTTTGGAGCCGGTCACACGCAAGCGGCCTACGCGCTCTCCAGCAGTTTACGAAAGATTGCGCCAAACATACAGACGAAAGTCCTAGAGCTGGGCAGTTTTTTGAACCCTAGGGTGGCGCCGATCATCATCACCGCTTACAAGAAAACGGTGTCCTCGCAGCCTCGGCTTGTCCGTATGATGTATCGCAGCAACTACAAGAAATCTTTAAACCGATTGACGACGATGGCTCTTCATCGGATTTTTTATACGCGTACAATTCAAATTATCCGTCAGCTTCATCCCGACGTGATCGTCTGCACCCATCCGATCCCCAGCGCGGTGATTTCCCGCCTGAAACGGCTGGGTATGTTGGACGTGCCGCTCTGTACCGTCATTACCGATTATGATGTGCACGGAGCTTGGGTGAGCCGGGAAGTGAATTGTTATCTCGTGTCCACCGACCAGGTGCAGAAGAAACTGATGGAACGGGGCGTAGACAAAAGCAAAATCCTGATTACCGGCATCCCGATCCATCCGAATTTCTGGGAGCGCCATCGGAAGGAAGATATCCGCCTGCAATTCCATCTGAAGGATATGCCTACCGTACTGGTCATGGGCGGAGGTTGGGGCTTCATGAAGGACGAGGCGGTCAATGCCCTGCTCGCCTCTTACCGGGAGCAAATTCAAGTCATTTTCTGTCTGGGCAGCAACGAGAAGTCGTTGGAGAAAATGCAAAAGGATCCCCGATTCATTCATCCCAACATCCATCTGCTCGGGTTCACGAAGGAAATTGACAAGCTGATGGAAGTGTCCGATTTGCTGATCACCAAGCCGGGCGGCATGACCTGCTCGGAGGGGCTGGCCAAAGGCATCCCGATGCTGTTCCACCAGCCGCTTCCCGGCCAGGAGGAGGAAAATTCGCATTATTTTGCCCAGCAAGGTTGGGGAACCCCGATGAAATCGCTGGACGATATTACCGATTGGATCAAACGGTTGACCGAGCAATACGACGAAGTCGTGCGCAAACGGGAAGAGGTCTTGAACCATATCGCCAAATTCCGGCCGATGCAAAGTGCTCAAGCTATCATTGATTTACTTGGGAATACGAATTTCATCCGAAAATAAACCGAAACCTAGGTGGCTCGACAACAAGATCCCCCTAGGTTTCTTTTTGATTTTTTGTTTTTACTTATTTTTCCTTGTGTGTTAATATTAACTCGTCATCTTGATAAGAGGCTAAAGGGGTGTCCGGCAGGATGTATGGCAAATTCATTTCTTTTTGTATTGCACTATTGACATTGAGTATTGCATTTACTCCCGCTGTTATTGCAAGCTCAACCACTCCTGTACAATCCACGGAAGAAGCAAATCGTGATATTCTTTCCGAAGCACGAATCACTTTTCGTGATGGCCAAGGCACTCACAGTTTTGATTACGAGGAGAAGGATCACTCGAAAATCACCCATGTGTATGTCAAGAACACCGGCACTAAAAATGTATATTATCAACTCATTTCCCCCACCGGATGGGTTTGGATAAAGACTACTATCCCCCCTGGCAGTGCTTTTACTTCTGATCATGCCTTTGGTCCCCAATTAGAAGGGAAATGGTCCCTTAAATTTGATACGGATGACGGGTCACCCGCTTCCTTGGAGATTAGCGTACTGGTCAAGCCGTAAAGAAAACGTCTATCCATCTAAAAAAACAGCCAACTCTCGATTCGAGCTGGCTGTTTTTGAACTTCATAAGCAGCGGTTATTTAAACATATCCATCTTCCGCTCATGATAACGCTGCAAGGCCGCTTCGCCAACCATCACCTCGCAGCGGTAGATCGGCATGCCTTGTCCCACAAATTTGCTTTCGTATTCGGTCATGACATGAGCTTCATTAATTCCGCCTTCATGCAGGCTCAGCGAAATGTCGCTCATCTGCAGGCCAACCGCGGCAAAGGCATTCAGCGAAAATTCAAACAGTACGCGGGAGTCGGTCTTGAAGTGAATCTCGCCATTTTCGTTCAGGAGCTGACGATATTTCTCCAAAAACCGCGGGTGCGTCAAGCGCCGGCGCCAATGCTTCTTCTTCGGCCACGGATCGCTGAAATTCAAATAAATGCGCTCCACTTCCCCCGGTGCAAAAAAGTCCTCGATCATTTCAATGTTACCCAGCGCCAGACGAACGGTTTTCGGCTGCAGTCCACCCTGTTCGTCCCATTTCGCGCGAACCTTCTCGCTCGCCCGGCGAATCAACTCATCATACATGTCCATGCCGATGAAGTTTACGTCCGGATATTTTACACTCATGCCGCTAATAAACTGCCCCTTGCCCATGCCTAGCTCGATGTGGATCGGACGGCCGTTGCCGAACACCTCCGCCCAACGTCCTTTATATTCCCGGGGATTCAGCACAACCAGATCCTGCTGCTGTTCCAAATGCTCCCGTATTCCTTTTCTGCCGCGTAAACGCATGTTATTCCTCCGCTTTCTTGGTATCCATTCCTTGCAATATTGTGCCGAAGTTTGTTGCAAATGTAAAGCATGCAATGAAAAAGGAACCAACCGTTCGCCGGGGAGACGAGACGAGTGATTCCCTTTTCGATATATTTTGGAATTGGGGTCCAACGAAATTGATATTCTCAAAATAACATATTTCACTACTCTGCCGCAAGGAAACAGGCAAGCAGCATTCCCCTTTTCGCGTGAAATTTGATACAATAAATCCAGTGGAAGCGGCGTACGGACGGGGCTTTCGCCGTTGTATAAATATGCAAAAAATTTTTTGTGACAAAATGAAGGAGCCGCAATGAGTACACTGATGACGGACACCCCTGCTTTGTGGGGAGACAAAAGATTTCATACCTGGAATTTCGAGATGCGCCAAGAGTTTGGGGACAAGGTTTTTAAAGTGATGCTGGATGCCGGATTCACTTGCCCCAACCGCGATGGCACGATTGCCAAGGGCGGTTGCACGTTCTGCAGCGCCCGGGGATCGGGCGATTTTGCCGGAAGCCGCCGGGACGATCTGGTGACGCAATTTGCCACGATCCGCGACCGGCAGCATCTGAAGTGGCCGCATGCGAAATATATTGGATATTTTCAGGCTTATACGAATACTTATGCGCCGGTGGAGGTGCTTCGTGAATATTACGAGGCGATCCTGGAGCAGCCGGGCGTCGTCGGGTTATCTATCGCCACGAGACCGGATTGCCTGCCAGACGATGTCGTGGATTATTTGGGTGAGCTCAATGAGCGTACCTACCTCTGGGTTGAAATGGGATTGCAAACGATCCATGAGTCGACGTCCACGCTGATCAACCGGGCGCACGATACGCAATGCTACCTCGATGCGGTAGAGAAGCTGCGCGCACGCGGCATCCGGGTGTGCACGCATATTATTTACGGCCTGCCGCAGGAAACGCATGAAATGATGCTGGAGACCGGCCGCGCTGTAGCCAACATGGATGTGCAGGGCATCAAGATCCACCTGCTCCATCTGATGCGCAAGACGCCGATGGTGAAGCAGTACGAGGCAGGGTTGCTGCGTTTCCTGGAACAGGACGAATACGTCAAACTGATCGTGGACACGCTGGAATTTCTGCCTCCAGAGATGATCGTGCATCGGCTGACCGGCGACGCGCCGCGCGACCTGCTGATCGGACCGATGTGGAGCCTCAAAAAATGGGAAGTGCTTAATGCCATCGACGCGGAGCTGAAGCGCCGCGATTCCTGGCAGGGCAAATACTGGAGAGGACGTTGAGAACGTATGGGCTTCCTCTCTGTATTAAGCTTCGCGCATAAACTCGCCGGTGAACGGCTGAGGCTTGGCGACGCGGCCGTCGATGCCACTGCGGGGACCGGCGCGGACACGCTGTTTCTGGCCAAGGCCTGCGGTCCGAAGGGGCGAGTGTTCGCCTTCGATATCCAGCCGCAGGCGCTGGCGCTCACGCAGGCTCGACTGGACAAGGAGTCAGCGGATACCCTCGCCGACGTTACCCTGCTCCAGGCGAGCCACGCGGACATGGCGGCCGTGCTGCCAACGGACGTGCACGGGCGGCTCGGCGCCGTGATGTTCAACCTCGGCTATTTACCAGCCGAGGGCGCCGACCCGGCGCTGATCACACAGCCGGACAGCACGCTGCCCGCCTTGGCGGCCGCACTAGGCCTGCTGCGGCCTCGCGGGATCTTGACGGCCGTCCTCTACCCCGGCCATCCCGGCGGCGACGCCGAAGCGGCGGCGGTAGAAGCCTGGGCAGCCGCACTGCCCGCCTCTGCCGGGCAAGCGATCCTGTACCGGCAGCCGCAAAGGCCGGCTGCTCCGTATTTGATCGCTATTGAGAAGAAATCAACCAATTCCATTTAAACTGGGGGTCATCGGTATGGGCATTCGCAAAATCGAGCATGTCGGAATTCGCGTCTCGGCGCTGGAGGATTCCATCGAGTTTTATGAACGGGTCATCGGCATGAAGCTGTTATCTACGATCGGTGAGGTGGGAGATCCGCTGCGCCTGGCTTTCCTCACCTTCCCGGGTCAGGAATCCGTTGAGGTCGAGTTGATTAATCTCCCTGAAGGAGAAGAGCTGCCAAATGAGGGCAAAGTACATCATATCGCCTTTACCGCCAGTGATATCGAAGAGGAATATAGCCGGATTTCCAAATTAGGCTTGTCCGGCCTTGATCCGGAAATCCGCAGTCTGCCAAACGGCAGTCGTTTCTTCTTCTTTAACGGACCGGACGGCGAACGGATCGAATTTTTCCAGCCTGCGTTTCTCGCTTGAGGTCTTCCCATAAATTCATGGAAAGAAGGGCTGCGCTTGAAAGAGCATACGTTTACGTTCGACAATGACACAGGTCACGGCGTCTTCGTGTATCGCTGGACCGCCAAAGATACCGCTGCTCCGCCGCGCGGGGTGTTGCAAATCGCCCATGGAATGGCAGAAACGGCCAAGCGCTATGAGCGCCTGGCCCGATTGCTGACTGCCCACGGCTTTGTTGTCTACGCGAACGATCACCGCGGGCACGGGCGCACGGCTGGAAGTCCCGAGGAATTAGGCTGGCCGGGCAAACAGGGGTTTACCGGCATGGCAGAAGATATGATCCAGCTTACGAAGATCATCCGTCAGGAGCATCCCGAACTCCCCTTGTTTCTGCTCGGCCATAGCATGGGCTCCTTTCTAACGCAGAAGGTTATGTACCTAGCCCCGGAGCCTTATTCCGGATTTATTCTCTCAGGAACAAATGGCCCCCGGGGACTGCTGGGCTTGGGACGAAGCCTCGCACGCCTGCAAAGCCTGCTGCAAGGCGAGATGCATCCCAGCCTGCTGATGAACGCCGTGACCTTCGGGAGCTTTAACCGTAACTTCCTCCCGGCGCGGACGCCTTTTGACTGGCTTTCTCGGGACGAGGCCGAGGTGGACAAATACATCGCTGACCCGCACTGCGGCTTCTTGTGCAGTGCCGGCTTCTTTTACGGATTCTTTGGCCTGCTGCAGGAGATTCATCGCCCGGAGAAGATGCGTTCCATCCCGAAGGATAAGCCGGTTTATATCTTCGGCGGCGATCTCGATCCGGTCGGCCTCAACGGCGCTGGTGTCCGACGTCTCGCCGGACTGTACCATCAGCTGGGCCTCGAAGACGTTGAGGTGCGGCTGTATCCCGGCGGCCGTCATGAAATGCTGAACGAAATCAACCGCGACGAAGTAATGTCGCATCTGTTGAATTGGATCGAAAGGCATATGCCGCCCGTATCAGCGGATGCCTAGTAATAAATGAAGCGAGCCTGCGGAATCGGCACCTTCAGAAGAAGGGGCTGGTTAGCAGGCTCGCCTTTTTCGTAATGGACTTAGACCATCACGCGCTTTAACTGTACGACATAACGTGAACGCACAATCGCAAAATAGAGCAGTTGTGCCGCCAAGAAGGCACCAGAGGCGGTCAGCACCGGGACGGTGATGTCTACTAACAGGAGCCTTCCTCCATTTTGGCATCATCCTCGACGATCAGGATCGTAAACATCCTTAAAGTCAGCTCCTCACTTGAGCAGGGTGCGATGCTCCGGGGACCAAGCGCTTAAATTGGCGTAAAAATACACCGGACGCTCGTCCGCTTCTTGCTGGTACACAACAACGAGCAGCGTCCCTTGCGACGCATCGCCTGCGCTTGCTGATGCCGCAGGTGATTCCGCTCCTTCCGCTGGCAACACATCACCCAGCGCAAACGGCAATTCTTCGAGGCAAGCATACTTCTGCAGCTCGCGTTCGTCCAGGCCGTATGCCGCAAATTGCTCCGACAAGGCGGACGGCTGTTCAGCCAGCGCCCGGAAATACGCGCTGCGCCGGTCTTTGTCTACCCGGTCTTCCCACCAGATTTTCCGCGGCTTATATTTGTGTCCAAGCAGATAGTCGAGCTTCATCAACCCCAGCACAACCTCCGGCTCTTTCAACGTACGGCCGCTAAGGAACGCATGAAGCCGAGTGAACAGGTCCTCTAACTGATGGCCGATCCGCTGCCACCCTTGTTCTTCCCAATAGTCGCCAAACTCTTGGAAGAAGTCAAACGGCGAATCGAACTCGTGAGTCACCAGATACTCCACGGTGTGATCCATGCGATGCGCATTCCAATACTTCTCCAGCACGTCCTCCAGCCGCTTCAACCGAATGACGTCCTCAAACGGCAGCACGTTATTGCTCAGGATTTCATAAGGCGCATGATCCATGAACACGTAGTTGTATTTCTCCGCGTCGTTCCGCAGCCCGGTTCCGCGCAGCATCTTCAGGAAGCCAAGCTGCAGCTCCTCGGGGCGCAACGCGAACACGTCATTAAACGTTTTGCGGAACGTGGCATAATCCTCTTCCGGCAGTCCGGCGATCAAATCCAGATGCTGGGCGATTTTGCCGCTTTCCTTGATTTTGGTGACGGTCCGAGTCAGCTTCGTAAAGTTCTGGCGGCGTTTCACCAGTTCATTAGTTGGATCGTTTGTGGACTGCACGCCAATCTCGAAGCGGAAGATTCCTGGCGGCGCGTTCTCCGCTAAATAGTCCAGCACCTCTGGCCGCATGATGTCCGCCGTAATTTCGAACTGGAAGACACAACCTTGATGGTTGTTGATCAGAAATTCGAACATTTCCATCGCGTAATTGCGGTTAATGTTAAACGTACGGTCCAGAAATTTAATGATCTTCGCGCCGTTCTCGATCAGGTACAGAATGTCAGACTTCACCCGTTCGATATCGTAATACCGCACGCCCACCTCAATACTTGAGAGGCAAAACTGGCAGCTGAACGGACAACCGCGGCTGGTCTCGAAATAGACGATCCGTTTGCCGAGATTCGGAATATCCTCGGGAAAACGATGCGGCGACGGCAGCGTGTTCAGATCGGATTTTGGCCGAGGCGGATTTAGCACAACCTCTTCCCCTTTGCGGTAAGCTGCGCCAAACACGAAGTGGAACTTCTGCTCCCCGGACAGCTCCTGCAGCAAATGGTGGAACGTTTCCTCTCCGTCCCCCATGACGATAAAATCCACCTCCGGGACCCGCTCCATCCAGTATTTCGTATCGTAGCTGACCTCGGGGCCGCCCAGTACAATCTTCACTTCCGGCAGCACTTTCTTCAGCAAGGCCACCACTCGAATCGTCTCTTCGATATTCCAGATATAACAAGAGAATCCGATGACATCCGGCTTACGCTTAAACAGATCCGATACGATGTTCATCACCGGGTCCTTGATCGTATATTCGGCCAGATCAATGTCAAACTCGTTGCCGCTGTAAGCTTTGAGCAGCCGGATCGCCAGCGAGGTATGAATAAATTTTGCGTTCAGCGTTGCCAATATGACTTTCACATGCTCACAACCCTACTCCATATTTTGAAAAAACTCCAGAAACGGCTTTCCGTATTTACGGTACTTCACTTCGCCGACGCCCTTGATTCTCAGCATATCCGCTTCGCTGGTCGGACAGACCACACTCATCTCGCGCAGCGTCGCATCGTTGAAAATAATATAGGAAGGAACCCGCTCCTTCTCGGCCAAATCGCGGCGGATCAAGCGCAGTTGCTCAAACACCGTCTCATTGACAGCAGACGGCCCCTCATCATACTTCCGGCGTCGCGAGCTAGACGACGATGAGGCCGCACTCGCAGGCTCCGGCGCACGCAGCATCACCTGATGGCGGCTCTTCAGCACCTCAACCGCCAGCGGTTGCAGCCTTACGACCGGATATTGCCCTTCAGACAAGGCTAAATACCCTTCCGCTATAAACACATTGATCAGTTCAGAAATTTCCTTCTCAGTACGAGTCCGCAGCATACCGTAAGTAGGCAACTGGTCAAAGCCGTATTGCAGCACCTTTTTGTTCTGCGAGCCCTTGAGCACCGAAGCGACGAGCGAGACGCCAAACCGCTCCCGCATCCGATGGATGCAGGAGAAGACGATTTGCGCATCCCGCGTCATGTCGAGGAGCTCCCGTTCGTCTCGGCAGGAGCTGCAAATGCCGCAAGGCGTGCGGTCATGAGCTTCGCCGAAATAATCCAGCATCGCCCAGCGCAAGCAGCTGGTCTGGTAGCAATATTCAACCATCTGCTGCAGCTTGCGGTATTCGTTACGTTTGCGCTCCCCATCCTGCGGGTTTTGCTCGATCAGGAATTTCTGCGTCATAATGTCCTGCGGGCTAAACAGCAGAATGCATTCGCTGGGCTCGCCGTCCCGTCCAGCCCGGCCTGCTTCCTGAACATAAGCCTCCATGTTCTTCGGCATATTGTAGTGGATGACATAACGGACATTCGATTTGTCGATCCCCATCCCAAAGGCATTGGTCGCGACCATCACGCGAATGTCGTCATAGAGAAAAGCCTCCTGGCTCTCCTCCCGCTCCTTGTCGGACAAGCCGGCATGGTAGCGGCCGGCAGGGATGCCGGCACGGCACAGGCGCTCGTACAGGTCGTCGACCTCCTTGCGAGTGGCGGCGTAGACGATGCCGGGCTGATGCGCATGGGTCGTCGCGTAATTCAGGACGAATTCGCGCTTGTTCTCCCCACGCAGCACCGACATCGCCAGGTTGTCCCGGCCCAGGCCGGTGACGAACACCGCCGGATTCGCTAGACGCAGCAAGCGGACCATGTCGTCCATGACCTCCGGCGTTGCTGTGGCGGTAAAGGCTGCCAGGATCGGCCGTTGCGGCAGCGACTCCACAAACGGGGAGACCGCCAGATAGCTCGTCCGGAAGTCGTGTCCCCACTGGGACACGCAGTGTGCTTCGTCGACGGCGACACAGGAGATAGCGAGCTCACTCATTTCCTCGCGGAACCAGTCCAGCTCCAGCCGCTCCGGCGCCACGTAGAGCAACTTCAGTTCACCGCGGCGTGCTGCCCGAATGCGGTCGTTGACTTCCTTGCCCGACAGCGTGCTGTTGATGTAGGCAGCGGAGATGCCCATCGCGGTGAGCGCATCCACCTGGTCCTTCATCAACGAGATCAACGGGGACACCACCAGCGTCAGACCCGGCAGCATTAGAGCCGGAATCTGATAACAGATCGATTTCCCACCGCCTGTCGGCATAATGCCCAGTGTATCCGCACCGGACAATACACTCTCGACGATCCTCCGCTGGCCTTCGCGGAAATCGGGGTATCCGTAATATTTCTGCAGCAGTTGCTGCGCATGTTCCATCGTAAGTGCTTCCGTGCTCATTCGCTTGATTTCACCTAACTTCCCATCAGGCCGTTGCCTTCCCGAGTTCCGGGACAGACCGGCTTTATGCACTTTTTTAGTTTACCGGGGTTTGAACAATTGGGCAACCGCTGCTAATGCTACATAAACTTTACCAAAAAGACCAACACTCTCTAATAACTGAAATTCGTCCGGAGGCGGCAGTTATGATGGAGTGGAAATCCAAATACGAAGCGTATATGAAAAAGATTCATTCATCATCTTCCTCGAACAATTCCTCCCTCGAAGGAAACCAGCCAAGGCAGCTTGAGGCGAGTCTGGAAAATAACTTGAACATGATTCATCAACATATGAATCATTACGCAGATCTGGTTGTTCGCCAGGTGAGGTTGGACAAACGAGACGCGGCTTTGCTCTTCCTCACCTCCATCACGGATCAAAAGTTGATTCAGGAGGGGATCGTAGCCCCGATGCAGTCTCCTTTCCTTTCCCATGAGTTGGATCTGGAGATGGGAAAGGATTCGTCAAAGAACTTGGATCCGTTTGAACAGGTGTACCGGGAGCGAGTGCATGCGAACTTCGGTCAGCGAAGCTCCGATTGGAGCGTCCTGCTGGACCTGATGATGAAGGGACATACTGTGCTGCTCATCGACGGTTACGCCGAAGGGGTGACCTTCAATACACGGAGTATTGAGAAGCGATCCATCGAACAACCTCAGACCGAGCAGGTCATCCGCGGCTCGCGGGACGGGTTTATTGAGCAGTTGGAGACGAACCTGTCGCTGATCCGTTACCGGCTGCAAACGGCCGATTTGGTTGTAGAAACCGCCGATCTAGGTACCCGCTCCAAATCGAAAACCGCGGTCTGCTACATCAGCGGAATCGCCAATCCCGACTTGGTTAGCGAGGTGATGCGGCGGTTGTCCAAAATTGACATCGGCGGCATCATCGACGCCGGGTACATCGAACAGTTCATTGAAGACCAGCCGATCTCACCGTTTCCACAGATTCAGAACACGGAACGGGCAGATAAAACCGCTGCCGCTTTGCTGGAAGGGCGAATAGCGATTCTGGTGGAAGGCTCCTCCTTTGCTTTGATCGTCCCGGCACTGTTTGACCAGTTTTTTCAAACGATTGACGACTATTCCGAACGCTTCCTGATCGCCAGCATGTTGCGATTTGTCCGGCTAATGGCCTTGATATTCTCCGTATTCTTTCCATCGCTATATGTATCTGTCATCTCCTATAACCCGGAGCTGATGCCTACCGATTTTGCGGTGGCGATCGCCGGGGGGCGCGCCGGAGTCCCCTTCCCCGCCATGCTGGAGGTGCTGATTATGGAGGCTTCGATGGAGGTGCTGAGGGAAGCCACGATCCGGTTGCCGCAAATGATTGGCGGGGCGCTGTCGATTGTTGGCGTACTGGTCATCGGACAAGCCGCTGTATCCGCTGGCCTGTCGAGCCCGATTACGGTGGTTATCGTCGCCCTGACAACGATTGGCTCCTTTGCCACTCCGGCTTATAATGCAGCCATTGCGATGCGGATGCTCCGCTTTCCGCTGATCGTGTTAGCCGGCTTATTCGGATTGTACGGGGTGATGATCGGGAGCATTTTTATCGTAAATCACTTATTGTATCTGGAGTCGTTTGGCATTCCGTACCTGCAGTCCATCCTGACCAAGAAACGCGCAGGGATTGTGGACACGATCATTCGGGCTCCCTTGTGGTGGATGGGTAAGCGCCCAAGTTATCTGTACACCATCGATGACACACGGCGCGGTGCCAACACGTTCCAAGCCAATTTCAATAAGATTTTTCGACCGGAGGAGACAGCCGATGCAGAAAATAGAGAAACTCAGCACGATTCAGCTGGCCATTGTGATCAGTAGTACCATTTTTGGGCCTTACGTTTTAAGCTTTCCGCAATTGATCGCTCAGACGGCCGATAATGCCGCGCCGCTGATGACGGTAGTTGGCTCTTGCTGCGCCGCCTTCAGCCTTTTTGTGTTCACCCGCCTTAGCCAGCGATTTAGTGATCAGACATTACTGGTTACAGCCAGACCGTAATTGGAAAACTTCCTGCCCTCTTTGCCAATTGTATGGTGTTCGCCTGCTTCTTCATCACAACAGCGCTATTGTTCCGTCAGTTTGGGGAAGTGTTGTCCACCGTCGTCTTCCGGAAAACTCCGATTGAAATGAGTATCCTGATGATGCTCATCCTTGTCGCCTTATCCTGCCGGAGGAATTCCATTCAATTTGCCTATGTTCATTTGTTTTATTGGCCGTTTGTCATTTTCCCATTCCTGTTTCTCATCTTCATGTCGATGAAATCGGTCCATTTCTTAAATTGGTTGCCCGTGCTCGGGAATGAAGCTCCCGATTGGCCGCTCGCCATTCTATCTACGGCTTCGCTGTACCTGGGCTCCTTCATCATCACGATGCTGCTTCCAATTACAGAGAAGCCGGCTCGTGCCATGAAGTCGGTTATGCTGGGCATCGCGGTCAGCGCCAGTTTGTACCTGTTGCTCGCGCTTTCCACGATTGGGATATACGGAGTTCGGGAAACCCTTCTTCTGATATATCCTACGCTGGAAATGGCGCGCTCGATCGCTGTTGGCGACGATGTCATCGAGCGGATGGATGCGCTTTTCATTATCATGTGGGTGATTAACGTGTACACGACCATGTTTTCCACCTACTACATCACTTCAATCACCTTCAGCAAACTGCTTAAGTTCCAGGACCACCGTCTCGTGACGACGTTACTGATCCCATTCCTGTTTGGGGTCTCTTTGCTTCCTCAAGATCAATTTCAATTGTATCGATTTTCTCGGATTGCCGATGAGTCCGGTTATTTGTTCCTGACAGGCTACGCCTTGCTGCTATGGATCGTTTCGGTGATCCGACGCAAGGGAGGGCACTCTCATGGGTAACGCCCTAGGGAAGCGATGGATACAGATTTTGTTATGCTTCGTACTAACGCTTAATTTGACAGGCTGCTGGGATCAGGTGGAAGTCGAAGAACGCGCCCTCGTGCTCGGCTTGGCTATCGATGAGGCACCTCCAGATGCCTTGGAGAAGGAACCGCAAGTCACCCATATGAAAAACATACCGTTACCTAAAAAGATGATTCGAGTGACGGCCCAAATTGCCGTTCCCGGTCGGGTTCCCCTTGGCCCCGGCACCGGCGGTATGGGAGGTGGCGGCGATGGAGAAAGCCCGGTATGGATCGTTCAAGTGTACGGGCATAGTCTGGACGAAGCTTTAAACAATATGCAGCAGGAAATTGCCGATCCTCGTTATCTCATTCATTTACGGGTGATCGTCATCAGTAAGGAAATTGCCCGAGGAGGTCTGGACGAACTAAACGATTATCTCCGCCGAAATCCAGAGGTTCGCCGGCGAACTTGGCTGCTCGTCTCCGAGACAGAAGCCGCCGAGTTGATGAAGGTGGCCCCTCCGCTCGAACGCGTGCCTACCTTGTATCTTCAGGCCATGGTTGAAAAAGCCATCGGCATGGGGAAATTTCCAGCCAATTACTTAGGCACCTTTTGGATCGAGGAATCGAACTGGGGACAGAACGGGTTTCTCCCTTACATCGCCGTTCAAGGTAAGGAACATATTTTGTTGAAAGGCATGGCTTCCTTCAGCGACGGTCGCCTGGCCGGAGTCACCTCTGCGATGGATATCGGAGTCTATATGGGGATTAAGGGGACGGATCCCGGGGGGTATTCCGCCTTATTAGAAGTTCCCGATCTTGGCTATACCATGATTAAAATAACGGAGCGTCGTGCCAAAACGAATGTCCGCATCGAAGAAGGAAAGCCCCATGTATATCTGAATCTCCACCTCGAAGGAGTTCTTGATGAGCATTTCGATGCTGGCCAGGGTGCTGACTCGGAAGCTGCTCTCGAAAAAATTGAAGACGCTCTAGAGCGGAGTGCAACGAAGCTGATGCATAACTTCTGCCGTCGGACACAACAAGATCACTCAGACATTTTTGGATTTGGCGAATATGTGAGGGCGCATCATCCCGGCTTCTGGAAACAGCACATTCACCAAAAAAGCGATTGGGAACAGATGTATGCGAACATCCCAATCTCCATAAAACTTAGCGTGTCGATCCGTCGAACCGGATTAAAGGCGAAATAGGAGATGTTTGTGATGAATCAGTTACATGTGATGACTAGCGTATTTTCTTATACGGCTTCTCTCTCCCTCTTCTCCGCTCTTGTCTTGCTGCTCGTGGATCAGACGGTTTATAAGGTTCAGCAAAAGCAAAAGGAACAGAAATACGCCAAAATCTTTGGATGGATCAACCTTTCACTGGCAGCTACCGGTTATTTGGTGTTTCTGCTATTGCGGTTGCTGTAGCCCTTCGTTATATCGGGTCATGGTATCCCTCGGATTCCCATGGTATATTGAGTCTAGTACAAACCTAATAGGATGGAGAATCAGGATTCATGAAAGATTGCAACTATGCGGGCAACCGCCCAGGGAACAAAACGCAATCGCGGCCCAAGCCGCCCATCACCAAGCGGGAACAGGCCGATGAGGTACGGACGGGCGACCGGATCGTCGTGACGATCAAGCGGCTGGGGATTAACGGTGAAGGCGTCGGCTATTACCGGCGGAAAGCCGTGTTCGTCGAAGGCGGTATTCCCGGTGAGGTCATTCACGCAGAGGTGACCCGCGTTGAACCTAAATATATCACTGCTTCGATACGAAAGATCGAGAAGCGTTCCCCGCATCGGGTGGATGCGCCGTGCCCGGTGTTTGGCATCTGCGGCGGCTGCCAAATCCAGCATCTGTCCTACGAGGGGCAGTTAGCCGGTAAAGAAGAGATCATTCGCGAAGCGTTTGCGCGTTACACCGGTCTTGAGGATGTACGGATGAAGCCGATGCTGGGCATGGACCACCCTTGGGGCTACCGCAACAAGGCGCAGCTGCAATTAGGCATGTCTCAAGAAGGAATGATCGCCGGCTTATATGCAGCCGACTCCCATAAGCTGATTGATATTACCGGTTGCCCGATCCAACACCCGAAGGTGAACGAGGTGGTGGACAAGACCCGAAACGTGCTGCAGCGTCTAGGCATTCCGGTATATAAGGAAAAAAGCAATCAAGGGCTGGTTCGTACCATTGTCGTCCGCGTTGGGTTTCAATCCGGTCAAATTCAAGTGACTCTAGTGACGGCTAACGACAAACTGCCAAATCGCCGTGAGCTGATCAAAGAACTGCGGCTGGAAATTCCCGAGTTAACCAGCATTGCGATGAACGTAAACCCCAAGAACACCTCGCTGGTGTTTGGGAACCGCACGGAAATCTTGTGGGGAGCGGACGGGATCGAAGAATCCCTCGGTGATCTGGAATTCACCTTGTCCCCCCGCGCCTTCTTCCAGCTGAACCCGCTGCAAACCGTCAAGCTGTATGAATCAGTACGGGCGGCTGCAGGCCTGACGGGCAAAGAAACTGTCGTTGACGCCTACTGCGGCACCGGCACGATTGGCTTGTGGCTAGCGCCTTACGCGAAGGAAGTCCGCGGCATCGAATCGATCCCTGAAGCTGTCGAGGACGCCAAGGCCAATGCGGCCCGCAACGGGCGGGATAACGCTCAGTTTTACGCCGGATACGCCGAGGAGCTGCTCCCTCGCTGGGTCAAGTCCGGGTTCGCCCCGGACGTCATTGTGGCGGACCCGCCGCGCACCGGGCTGGATCCCCGCTTCCTTGAAGCAGTGCTGAAGACGAAACCGAAGCGCTTCGTCTACGTCTCCTGCAATCCGTCCACCCTGGCGAAGGATTGCAAAGCGCTGCTGGACGGCGGTTACAAGCTGGAATGGGTGCAGCCGGTGGATATGTTTCCGCAGACGAGCCATGTGGAGTGTTGCTCACTATTGGTGAGGAAAGATGACTGATTTGAGTCGCACTGTTGAAAATGAAAAAAGAGGGGCAACAACTCCTCTTTTTAGCTCTACCTGTAAGGCCGGGGATTTTCGTCCCCGGCTTTTCGTTTTTACGTGGACATTGTCCACGTTTTGTCCACCTTACTGTAAATAGCCTAACTGTAGTCTTCAATTAATGATATTTTGCCTTCTTAGAGAATGATTTACGTCAAACCAATTCAAAAAATTTAATCGTTGGGATGAGGGATTTATGGAATGGATGAAATCAACGTTGAAACAGATTCTTCCACTGCATCCGCAGGAAGACATTATATCTATTAAGGAAGTACGCGGCGGAGATATCGGCCGTTCGTATTCGGTTGCGACCCAGGAACGCCAATGGTTCATCAAATACCGGACCGATCTGCCCGGCATCGTATTTGAACGTGAAGCTGAAGGGCTGCAACTTCTCAGAGAAACCTGTGCGGTGGCCGTTCCTGAAACGTATTATGCTGGCGAGATCCCCGGAAGGGACGGCGGCATGATCGTATTAGAGTGGATCAAGACCGGCCTTCCCCGCCAAACAACAGAAGAAGCGCTCGGAAGAGGTATTGCAGAGCTGCACCGTACGCAATCCCTTGGCGGACGCTTCGGACTTCATAACGATAATTATATTGGCTTACTTCCGCAGCCGAATAGCTGGTGCGAAACGTGGAGGGCATTTTATGCAGAGCGGCGCCTCTTCCCTATGATCCAGCTGGCAGAGAAACGCGGGCGGTTGTCTACCAAGCGAAAAAAACAACTGATGCGGCTGACGGAATCGCTGGATCGATGGATTCCAGACAAAACCGAACCGTCCTTGCTTCACGGCGATCTCTGGCATGGGAACTGGATGGCAAGCGAGGATGGACAACCCTACCTCATCGATCCGGCCGTCTTCTATGGCGACCGGGAATACGAAATGGCGTTTACGGAATTGTTCGGCGGGTTTTCCTCTTTGTTTTACGCCGCATATAAAGAAGCGCACCCGCTATCCCCCGATTATGCGGATCGGCGACCTTTGTACCAACTTTATTATTTACTCGTCCACTTGATCCTGTTTGGCGAATCGTATGGCTCATCCGTTGACCGGGTGTTGGTTCGTTATGTTGGATAAGCATTAAGCCTATGTGCATCTACTTGCGAAAAACAATCAAAAGTGCCATTCTATTTTTAGGAGCCATTTTGTGAGATTTCTTGCTTTGATGCCCGGCATCACTGTAACAAATTTCGCACAATGGCTTCGTTGTGTAGCAATGAAACGATTCTTAATAAGAGAACATTCTTGCTGAGACTGACAGAATCATTGTGAAGTTCCTGTACATTAAGCCCTGCTTAAAGAATTAGGAGTGTGAAACAATGGATAGCAGAACGAAAACAAGCGGAATTTCCTTGTTAAACTTCGATGGAACTTTGAAACAACAACCATGGCTTCGGGGATACCCCGGCGAGTGGATCGATTTTTCCGATCTACACAGTTGCCAAGGTTACTGCAGCGATGAATCCTTGCGTCAAATTCAATTTCGGTTAAAATCGCGAAAGTATAAAAACATTACTTTGATCGGGGGCGGGAATTATCACTACGTTACCTATTTGTTGCTGTCCGAAATCCAGCATCCGTTCTCGCTGATCCTGTTCGATCACCATACCGACCTTGCATTTAACGACGATGTTCCGCTTATTTCTTGCGGCTCTTGGGTCAGTATGGCACTGCAAACTTTACCACTGCTAAACCGCGTGGTCATCATCGGTGCGAATACGTTAAATCTCTTCCAAGCCTCTGGCATCCCCGATAAGGTCACCGTCATCTCGGAGCAAGAGGTTCGTCGTTTGTCCCCTGTTGATATTGTCAGGGCCATACGCTCCGTATTACCAGACGGACCGGTTTATATCAGTGTAGACAAAGATGTCCTTGATCCGGATAATGCGGTCACCAATTGGGATCAGGGGAGCATGACATTGCGACAATTGCTGGATGTGATCCGAGAGTTGAAACGACTTCGACCGATCGTCGGAGAGGATATTTGCGGAGAATTGCCTCTATCCCCCGTCGATGTTCTGTGCGACGAGCGGGTGCCGCAGCTAAAGAAGAACGAGATCGCGAACAAGGCGATTGTTGATATTTTGCTAGCTGGCTGACATAATTCGAATGCGCGCGTATTACACATGACTTCGATCTCATACAATCATATTTATACATTAAAGGGTTTCCGGAGACGACGAAGTCAGGAATCCCTATTTTTTTGCGCGTTAACCATTAGTAACGAAATATACAGAAAAATCGTCCTTTGAGTTATACAATGGATCTGATAACAAAGAGAGGTAAATGCCAAGATATACTTTCTGCGGACGAGGAGGAAGAAGATGAGTGAGTTTCATATCGGCTCGGTGGTAACCTTCGGCGGCTATCTCTGGCGCATTCTTGATCTACAGCGGGGTGCGGCCTTGATGATTACAGAACATATCATTGAACAACACTCCTATCATAATTGCGCTGGTGATGTGACTTGGGCGGACTGCTCGCTGAGAAAATATCTGAACGGTGAGTTTTACAACAATTTCACTCCAGCCGAGCAATTAAGAATCGTTCCGGTATTGAACAATAACCCCGACAACCCGTGGTACGGTTCAAGAGGTGGAGAAGATACTCAGGATTTTATTTTTCTTCTAAGCATTGAGGAAGCCGTGTGTAAATATTTCGGAGACAGCCGTCAGAACCTGGAAAACCGCAGCGCCAAACAACGATACTGGTTTCAAAAGAAAGATGAAAACAACGACAAGCGAAAATCAACACTCGATGGGCATGGATGGTGGTGGTGGCTTCGCTCGCCCGGGCGTGACAATCGAAGAGCCGTATATATCCATGGCGACGGCAACGTAGGTATTCAGGGAAATGGCACCTTCCGCTATAACAGCATTAACGTTCACCCTTCAACAGGTAATAACAAAGGCGGGGTTCGTCCCGCCCTGTGGCTGAGTTTATAAGCTAGATGAACTGGAGGTGAACGAAGTTGACAAATCAAGAAATTATACGAATTCATCCGCCCCTGCATCACCGGTAACATTCGATACCCAGAGTGTAAATCTTTCTGTTGTACGAAAGTGTCCATAGTGACATTATCACAGAAGAATAACAGAGGTCACTGTTTCGTTGACGTTATTACAAAAGGTAACAGTTCCCACCACGCCTCTTTACAATGCGTACCAAGGTGGGCCTTTTTTTATCTGGGGTGGATCTATGGAATCTAGTTCTGTTCTTCGCGCTTGGGGTCATCTTTCTGATTGTTGGGTTCATGAAATAAAACGTACGCATCTACAACTCCCCCGCTTAGGCCCAAACTTAACGGTTTGGGTCTTTTTCATTTTTTACGTATCATGACAGGTGACGAGCATTATAGTACAATGCAAATATTGAATTTTTGCAAAGGGGAATTATCTTGATCAAGAAGGAAATCGCTTATATCCGCAAGCAATTCAAGCTGGATCATGAAAGACTAAGTATCTACGACATCCTGAACGTCTATATTATGAAGGAAACCAACGAAATCTATCATTTTGAGCGTACGCCATTTGAGCTGTTAGAGAGAGAGAAGCAGGAATTGCACATGGGCAATTTCAAAAGACTGCTGTCCGGTGAATTGGATCAGAAGCTGTTCGAGGTCAAGTTCCAGGAGCACCCGGAAACGGACAAGCCAGCACAGGAACTGCTGCATCAAGCTCTCGTAACCGGAGATGCCGACGAGTGGCATGATTTGATGCTTCTGCTGGTGGAGAAAATGCTGGAGGATACGACGTATGAACGGGATACGGTGATCACCTTCGTACGCGGCCAATACTACAAGCCCACCAAGGAGCGCAATGAAGAAGCCGAGGAGAGCGAAACCGATGAAATGTTTGCCAATCCGTTTATTTTGTGCAGCATCAATTCGACCGAACCCCAACGCAAAACGCTGATGTTCGATTATGTCGAACGCGAGTTTAAGTACAACGTGATCGTTGATCCGATCATCAAGCTGCGCTCGCCGGAGCAAGGCTTCTTCTACCCCAGCATCACCGACGGCTTCTCGGATGTGAATCGGGTGCTCTATTGCGCGGGGAAGGCTAATGATCCCAATCAACATTTTATCGATCAGGTCCTGAACGCTGAGAAGACGGTAACCGCGCTGGAAGAGAGAGCGATCTTCGAGGAAATCGTCAAAGAAGTTGCCGGTGATCAGCTCGACGCCTCCACGATTGCGAGCGTGTATGAGGAAATTCAGCAGGTGATTGAAACCCATGAGGAGGAAGAACCGCCCAAGCTGGATTATCGAGATGTGGAACGCGTGCTGACCGCCAGCGGAGTGGAGAACGTGACGACAGAAAAAGTCGAGCTGGCCTACCAAACCGTAATTGATGACAAAAACTATGAAATCAAAGCAAGCAGCGTAGTTCCGAAGTTTACGTCCAAATCAATCAAGATCGAAACGAAGGTGGCCACGATCTCGGTCAGCCCTCAAGATTTAAAGTACCTGAAGCAAGTCAATTATCATGGAAAACGCTGCATTCTAATCGAAGTCGATGAGGATGCGGTGATTGAAGGGTTTACCCTAAGCACAGAAGAACTATAGTGGTGAAATCGATCACTTTATGAAGGAGGCTTCATGATGAGTAATGAACCAAAGGACTTGTTGCCAGAACAACGTGAACAGTTGCTCCAAACTTTGCAAGCCCGCTTTGAGAAAAACATGAATCGCCATTCCGAGTTGACATGGGCCGAGGTCCAAGTGAAGCTGGAGGCACAGCCCGATAAGCTGTGGTCGCTCCACGAAATGGAACAGACCGGCGGCGAGCCGGACGTGATTGGATACGATGAGCAAACCAACCAATTCTTGTTCGTAGATTGTTCGGCGGAATCGCCTAAGGGCCGTAGAAGCGTCTGTTACGACCATGAAGCCCTGGAATCGAGAAAGCAGCATAAGCCCGAAGACAGCGCGATGAATATGGCGGCTGCTATGGGGATTGAGCTGTTAACGGAAGAGCAGTACCGAGAACTGCAGAAGCTGGGGAAATTTGATCTGAAAACCTCCAGTTGGGTGCAAACCCCTGCTTCCATTCGGAAGCTTGGCGGTGCCCTTTTCTGCGACCGTCGTTACGACACCGTCTTTGTGTACCATAATGGTGCAGAATCCTATTATGGCGCCAGAGGGTTCCGCGGGATGCTGAAGGTTTAGAGATGGAACATAACCATGAGGACAATCACAAGCTTTTTGCTTTACTTAGCAGTTATCTTAACCATGCCCCCGATTTGATCGATGAGGCGGAGATTAACGAGCTCGTGCAGAGCGGCGTCTCAGCCGAGTACGCCTTCAAGCTGCTGCTCGCCGCCAAGTTTGGGCTGGATATCCTGGAGACCCCTCACGATCGGGAGATGTTTCATCAGTATTTTGACCCAATGGTTCATCAGTTGGATCCTGCTGAGTATGAGCATAACCCGTATTATCGGAATATCCGCCTCCCCAATGCCCAGATTGGCGATTGCGAATTGAAATACGAAAGGTACAAGCCGTTTGAGGGATTCGTATGCAACGATATTGTGCAAACGACGGATGGACGGCAGATCCCGCAGATCGGGTTCTTCCCGGTTGAATTCAAGTATCCGGCATTGCTGGAACAGGGACGAATCTGGATGACGGTGACGCCAAACGAGATCGCCACGATGAAGGAACCCATCGCTGATGCTTTTGGACGAGTTCTAACCTTTGGACTTGGTCTGGGATACTACGCGTATATGGTTTCGGAGAAGGACAATGTGGACTGCGTGACGATTGTTGAGATCAACGAAGATGTGATTCAATTGTTCCAGCAACACCTTCTTCCCCAATTCCCGCATGCTGAGAAAATTCAGATCATCCAGGCGGATGCTTTCGAGTTTGCCCGCACTCGTCTGGCCCAGAAGGCTTATGACTATGTGTTCACTGATCTATGGCATGACGTATCCGATGGGATCGACCTGTATCTTCGAATGAAGCAAATCGAACGACAGCATCCTAAGACTCATTTTTCGTATTGGATTGAAAAGTCGATTCAATGTTATCTATAAAGACATAAAAAAGAGAGGTGCGTCTGCATCTCTCTTCTTCTATATATTAATTAATGAACACTGCTGATCACTGTTTCACAGCAACCTTCTCCTCGACGGCCTGCAAGACATCATCGATGGAGATGTTCAACGAGATGGCCATCTCTTGAAATAAAGTATTCTCTATGCTCAACAACAGCTGGTTGTCTTGGTTGCCGAGCTTCTTATGATTTTCCTCGGACCATTGTTTCTTGCGCATCAACGTATTAGCTACCTTCGCGACTTCCTCTCGTTCTCCTGTCTTCACCATCGCGCTGTATTTGTGATGCCGTTCATGATTGTTATCGATCCATGGAATGCCTTGCTCCATAAACGAGTCAATTAAGGTCATCGCTTCCTCCGGCCCCATCAATTTCTGCAATTGCAAGGGCGCCTTATCAACCGGAATGCTGATCTTCAAGGTCTCATTGCTTAGTGGATGCAATTCATAATAAGTCTTGGAAACCCCGGCCAGCGATTTCACGCAAACCTCGTCGATGCGGCAAACTCCATGCACCGAATAACTGATCAAATCCCCCTCATGAAACATGGTCGTGATCCCGCCTCTCTATTTTGTCAACTAAGTTGACTATCATCAGTATACTCTTTTTTTGCAAAATTGTCAACTAAATTGACAATATACAACCGTTTTTTGTATAGTGTAGGAGAACTAGCAACCGGCACGGAAATGGAGGGATCCCATGCATCCCAGATTTGAAACTCTGGATCTCATCGACCTGATCAGCGAACGTCATGTTCAGCTTCGCTCCATTCGCGAACAAGTGTGGAACGAACGGAACGAGATGTATATCTCCAACTCAGAATGGTTTATCATGGCCAGGATTTATCAGCAAAATCCCACGATATCTCAAGTGACCAGGCAAGTCGATATTTCCCGGCAGGCGACACATAAATTCATCAAGAGCTTGGAAGCCAAAGGGCTGGTAGAGGTTATGCCCGCCCAGCATAATAAGAAGGAAAAAAGCTTGAGATTAACGCCTTTGGGCGAAAGCTGTTATGAGAAGAACACCACCATCAAGGCAGCGCTGGAACAGATCATTGCGGAAGCGCTGGGAGCCGAGCAGGTCGAAATGTTAAAGAAGCTGCTAAAGGCGGATTGGGGAAAGTTAAACGATCTTCACGACATGAAAAAAGGAAGGGAATCCTTTTAGAATCCCCTTCCTTTTTTTCAATTACATCCCGACAAATACGTTGTGGCTGAGTGGACCCCATTTCGAGCCGCCGTAGCCATTCATTCCTTGCAGGCTGACGAAACAAGGGAGCACAATATGGGTTAGAGGCTAAATTCCTCCATAAACTTCTGGGCTGCGGTAGTGAGCGGCACGTTCCGCATATTCATAATGCCTACCTGAGACGGCGGCAGCTCTACGTCCAGCTTGATTTCAAACAGAGACCCCTCTTCCAGTTCCTTCGACACGAACTCCCGAGCCACATAAGAAATTCCGAGTCCTTTGCGCGCCAATTCAATCAGCAGGTCGACGCTGCCCACCTCGATTTCCGGCTTCAACTCGAAGCCGTACTCATGAAACAGCTCCGTGATCGCCATCCGGGCACGGCTGTTACGGGAAAACAAGATAAGCGGGTGCTCCAGCAGCGTCTCCAGTGAAATCACCTTGTCCTTGAGATTGGCATAGGCACAGCCAGCCACGAAGCAGTCTTGCAGCTGAATGCCCTCCCGCACCTCGATATGCGGATCGACGATCGGCATCCGAGCTACGCCTAGGTCGATTTTCCCTTCCTTCAAATACCCCATGATTTCCGGAGTGGTTCCGTGCAGCAGTTGAATCCCCACTTCCGGATAACGTCGATGAAAATCCTCCAAATACGGAAGCAAGTAATGCTTAAACAACGAGTCGCTGCCGCCGATCCGAAGTACGCCGGTCTCAAGGTTTTTGAGCTCGGCCATCTTCTTCTCCGCCAGGGAGATCAAAATTTGCGATTGCTCGATATACGAGTACAAGATCGCCCCTTCCTGCGTCAATGATACTCCCTTGGAGTTGCGGTAAAACAACGTGAGGCCGAAGCTTTCTTCCAGCTGTTTAATCGCATGGCTGACGCTGGGCTGAGTCAGGAATAATGCATTCGCTGCTTGCGTCAAACTGCCGGTTTTGGCTGCCCAATAAAACACTTTGTATAGCTCATAATTGTTTGTCATAAACCTGGTCTATAGCTCCTGTCAAATATATTAATTTCACCTATGGTCATATTCGTATTATATTGGAGTCATTCCAAATAATCCATAGCTTCGAGGTGGGAATGGGCGAAGTCCTATCTTCCACGAACACAGATAACCTGTATTCAACGAATAGATAAATGGAAAGCTATGCTGAGAGGAGAGAAACTGGATGGATGCCAATACGTTTGTATTGTTTGGGGCAACTGGGGATCTGGCAAAACGTAAAATTTACCCTGCCCTGTTTAACTTGTTTTTGGATGGAAAGCTGCCTGAGGTGTTTAGCGTCATCGGCTTGGGCCGCAGAGAATGGTCGGATGAGACCTTTAAGGCAAACATCGAACGATCTCTGCACAGCTTTTCCCGACGGGAAGCTAGCGATGCTGAGGCTGTGACTAAATTTCTCAGCTTCTTCCGCTATCATGTCTTGGACGTCGATCGCAAGGAAGACTACCAAAGCTTGCTGAAGCTCATTGAAGAACGCGAACAGGCCCTAGGGGCGGAGCCCAATCGGTTATTTTATCTGTCGGTTGGTCCAGAGCTGTTTGAGACGATTGCCAATCATATTCAAGACAGCGGACTCGGCGACACGAAAGGCTGGAAACGGCTTGTCATTGAAAAACCGTTTGGCCGCGACCTGCAATCCGCTCGTGATTTCAATGCACAGTTAAGCAAAGCTTTCACTGAAGATGAAATTTTCCGCATCGACCACTACCTCGGCAAACCGATGGTACAGAAGCTTCATCTGCTGCAGCAAACGAATCCGGTGCTCCAGGCTTCCTGGAACAACCGCTATATCGCAAACGTGCAAATTACGGCCAGCGAAACCGTTGGCGTTGAGGAAAGAGCCGGGTATTACGACCATTCCGGTGCCTTGCGCGATATGTTCCAGAATCATATGCTGCAGCTGCTGATGATGCTTGCCGCCCATCTGCCGAAAGGCGACGATTCGGAGCAAGTGCGCTCGAAGAAGAAGCATGTGATGCAATCGCTGGAGCCGCTGCTGCGTCAAGACGTCCCAACCCAAGTGGTCCGCGGTCAATATACAAGCGGGACCATTCAAGGGAAACCGGTTGTCG
The DNA here is from genome assembly GCF_000518465.1 of Paenibacillus sp. J14. Classification (NCBI taxonomy): domain Bacteria; kingdom Bacillati; phylum Bacillota; class Bacilli; order Caryophanales; family Paenibacillaceae; genus Paenibacillus; species Paenibacillus sp. J14. The sequence continues at coordinate 27,756 of NZ_JADQ01000017.1, forward strand.
GTTATAAAGACGAAGCCGGGATCCCGCAGGAATCCCAAAACGATACCTTCATCGCAGCCAAACTGCAAATCGAAGATGACTTCTGGCGCGGGATTCCGATTTACATCCGTACCGGCAAACGCATGAAGGAGAAAGCAACTCGGATCGTCATTGAGTTCCGTGAACCGGTGAAGCAAGTCTCCAACACGAACAACGGCGGCAAACCGAATTTGCTTGTGTTCGAAATCAGTCCAAACGAGGGCATTTACCTGCGCCTGAATACGGAAGGCGAAGCGCAGCAACAAGATCTCACGAAGGTGCTGATCGGCTCCCATAAGAGCGGCAGCGAAGTGCCTGAAGCCTATGAGAACCTGATTTATGACGCGCTCCGCGGCGACTCTTCCTTCTTCGCGCATTGGGATGAAGTCGAGTTGTCCTGGAAATGGGTGCAACCCATCCTGGATGCATATGCCGCAAATGAGGTACCGTTATACCAATACCCTGCAGGCAGCTTCGGCCCGCAAGCGGCGCACGATCTGCTGGCCAAAGACGGGTTCGAGTGGTGGTTCGACCGTGAAAGCGAAGCGGCAACCTCCGCCAAAAATACCGGGAACACATCGTCTCAAGCGTCCTTATCCATTAAGTAACAGGGAATATGGAATTTCTTGTCCCTGATCGTTCAAATCTAAAATTTATAAATTTGGAGGGATCACGATGAAATTTTTTGTTGACACAGCCAATCTGGAAGACATTCAAAAAGCCTATAAAATCGGCGTCTTATCCGGGGTGACAACCAATCCTTCCCTCGTTGCCAAAGAAGGCGTTAAGTTCGAAGACCGCATCGAGGAAATTTTGAAAGCCGTCCCTGACGTGGAGTCCGTCTCTGCGGAAGTCACGCCGGACGCAGTGACGGCTGAAGAGATGATTGCCCAAGCGGAAGAACTGATCAAAATCAACAACAATGATCCGCGGATCACGATTAAACTGCCAATGACGCTGGCTGGTCTTGAAGCCACCAAATATTTGGCGCAAAAGGGCGTCAAGACCAACGTCACCTTGATCTTTACGGTCAACCAAGCTTTGCTGGCCGCTCGTGCAGGGGCAACTTATGTATCGCCGTTCCTCGGCCGCCTGGATGATATCTCCGAAGACGGCGTGCAGCTGGTATCGAAAGTGGCAGAGCTGTTCCGGGTCCATAACCTGGATACGCAAATCATCGCCGCTTCTGTCCGCCATCCGGACCATGTGACCCGCGTGGCTCTGGCCGGAGCGCATATCGCAACTATTCCGTTCGCTGTCATTGCGCAACTGGCTAAACACCCGCTGACCGATCAAGGGCTGGAGAAGTTTGCAGCTGACTGGAAGAAATCCGTAAAATAAGTGCTTTTCCCTATAGACTAGAGAGGATAGGTTTGGAGGTAAATAGATATGAAAAAACAACAAATCGGCGTGATTGGTCTCGCCGTCATGGGCAAGAATCTCGCGCTGAACATTGAAAGCAAAGGCTTCTCCGTTGCATTGTACAACCGCTCGCCGGAGAAAACCAAAGAACTGCTGGAAGAAGCGCCGGGCAAAAATTTCGTTGGCACCTACAGCATTGAGGAATTTGTGCAATCGCTGGAAACGCCGCGCAAAATTTTGATTATGGTTAAAGCCGGCAAGCCAACCGACGACACGATTAACCAACTGGTTCCTTACCTGGATAAAGGGGACATCCTAATCGACGGCGGGAACGCCCACTTCCCGGACACCCAACGCCGCAACAAGCTGCTGGAAGCGCAAGGTATCCGCTTTATCGGTGCCGGTGTCTCCGGCGGTGAGGAAGGTGCGCTGAAAGGCCCGGCGATCATGCCAGGCGGACAACGGGATGCCTACGAGCTGGTTGAACCGATCTTGACGGCGATTTCGGCCAAAGTGAACGGCGATCCTTGCTCCACCTACATCGGTCCAGATGGTGCCGGTCACTACGTGAAGATGGTTCACAACGGGATTGAATACGGGGATATGCAGCTGATCGGCGAAGCCTACCATCTGTTGAAGGATGTTCTCGGGCTGAGCGTTGATGAACTGCACAAGATTTTTACAGAATGGAACAACGGCGAGCTGGACAGCTACCTGATCGAAATCACCGCCGACATCTTTGGCAAGAAAGATCCAGCTACCGGCAAACCGATGGTAGACGTGATCCTGGACTCCGCCGGTCAGAAAGGCACTGGGAAATGGACGAGCCAAAGCGCCCTCGATCTGGGCGTACCGCTGTCGATCATCACCGAGTCGGTGTTTGCCCGCTTTATTTCTGCGATGAAGAGCGAACGCGTGGCCGCCAGCAAACGGCTGAACGGTCCGGCTACGCAGCCGTATGACGGCGATAAAGAAGCATTCATTGAAGCGGTACGCAAAGCGCTGTATGCCAGCAAGATCGCATCGTACGCCCAAGGCTTCGCGCAAATGCGCCTCGCTTCCGAAGAATATGGCTGGGATTTGGATTATGGCGCCATCGCGATGATTTTCCGCGGCGGTTGTATCATCCGGGCCCGCTTCCTGCAAAATATTAAAGATGCGTACGACCGTGACCCGAATCTGAAAAACCTGTTGCTCGACGATTACTTCAAAAATGTTGTAGAGAACTACCAAGACGCTTGGAGACAAGTCGTTGCCACTGCCGTCACCCGCGGTATTCCGGTACCGGCCTTCTCCTCCGCTCTCGCTTACTACGACAGCTACCGTTCTGAACGGTTGCCAGCGAATCTGCTGCAAGCCCAACGCGATTACTTCGGCGCCCATACGTTCGAACGCGTGGACCAAGAAGGTACCTTCCATTTCCAATGGTTGGATAAATAAAATATACGAAAGCCGCGAGGTTCTTCTCGCGGCTTTTTTACTACGTTTTTGCACGGTCTAGCACAATGTTCCAAATCCAACCAATCGAGCACCTGCGCATGCGTTAAGGAGGAACTGTACCCGCTGATGTCGAAGCCTACATAAGCATTCTAGAACTTGCGAGGTGACGAAAGCTTGACGATTCTTCACAACGATTGGGCCCCCTTCCTGGAGCCCGAATTCAAGAAACCGTACTATCTACAGCTGCGCCAGTTTCTGGCGAATGAATACCGCACTCGTACGATTTATCCCGATATGTATGATATTTTTAACGCGCTTCATTATACGTCCTTCGCCGACACCAAAGTCGTGATTCTTGGCCAGGATCCATATCACGGCCCAGGACAAGCACATGGGCTCAGCTTCTCCGTCAAACCGGGAGTCAAAGCCCCGCCTTCCCTGCAAAACATGTTCAAGGAGCTGCGGGACGATCTGGGCTGCCAAATCCCTAATAACGGCTATTTGGTCCCATGGGCCAAGCAAGGCGTGCTGTTGCTCAACACCGTCCTGACCGTGCGGGCCGACACCCCGAATTCCCATAAGGATATCGGTTGGGAGACGTTCACCGACAAGGTGATTGAAACGCTGAATGAGAAGCAGGAGCCGGTCGTGTTCCTGCTGTGGGGCAGCCATGCCCAGAAAAAAGCAGCCCTGATCACCAACCGCGAGCATCATTTGATCAAGTCGCCGCACCCCAGCCCTTTATCGGCCCATCGGGGATTTCTGGGCAGTCGGCCGTTTTCGCGGGCCAATCAATTTTTGCGCTCCAAAGGCTTGGCTGAAATCGATTGGCAGATTCCTGATTTGTAAGGCACTTTAGACGATGCTTCGCACCAAGCCTCCATCGATCCGCAATGCCGCCCCATTGATCGCCGATGACAGCGGGCTGCTGAGGAAAGTGTCGAAGCAACGGATTAACGGCTTCCCCGTGAGATTCCAGTAACCGACGCCCAGGCCTCGCATACGGTATAGGAAGAAGCCTAAACGAAAGGGGAAGTTCCATTGTTTAACTATTATTATCGGCAGTGCCCCGCAGAGCACTACCCCTACACCGTACAGCCTGGGGACACGCTGAACATCATCGCATTCCGGCTGGAATCCAGCGTCACGCGCATTTTAGCCGCGAACCCAGGCCTTGACCCAAACAATCTGCAAATCGGCCAGGTGATCTGCATCCCCTCCTGCCCGCCAAATCATGTGTCCCGTATCATCCAGCCCGGCGACACACTGTATCAGATTGCGCAGGAATACGGCGTGACCATCGCCAGCATCCTGGAGGCGAACCCAGGCGTGGATCCGAACTCGCTGCGGGTCGGACAACGACTCTGTATCCCGCAGATTGGCGGCGCTCCCGATGTGTCCGGTCTGCGGGAAACGATTACCGCCATGCAAAGCGACATCAATACGCTCAAAGCGGATAGCAGCGTTCAGCAAACGCATGAGAGCAACTACGGCAACTCCACGCAGACGACCCGCGTGCTGAGCGTAACCCCTCGTGAGATCCGGTTCGAGGCGGTTCCGGTCACGTTCGCCGGCGCATTCCGCGGTCATTTTACCGCCGGCCGCCGTTACCCCTATTATGTGGATGCCTCCATGGGCGGCAGACGTACGCTGAACGTCAAGGATAACTTCGGGGTATGGCATTCCTTGAACTACAGGGAACAAACACCGCAATCCTGATTGATGTCCACACACACGAAAAAAAAGGCGGGACCCAGATCTACATCCAGGTTCCGCCGTATCCTCATTTAACCTCGTCTTACCCTTCCCGGTTTAACGTCCGCTTCAGGAACTCTCTTGTCCGTTCTTGCTTCGGAGCATTAAAGATCTGCTCCGGCGTTCCCTCTTCGGCGATGACCCCTTGGTCCATAAATACGACCCGGTCCGATACCTCCCGAGCGAACTCCATCTCATGGGTCACGACGATCATCGTGAGCCCTGAGTAGGCCAGCTCCTTCATGACCTTCAGCACCTCGCCCACCATCTCGGGATCCAGCGCCGAGGTTGGCTCGTCGAACAGCAGGACGTCCGGGTCCATCGATAAGGCGCGGGCGATGGCGACCCGCTGCTTTTGTCCGCCGGAGAGCTGCTTCGGTTTGGCATGAATATATTGCTCCATCCCGACATCTCGCAAATATTTCATCGCGATTTCCGTCGCTTCTTCCTTGGAGCGCTTCAGCACCTTGACTTGTCCCACGACGCAGTTGCTTAGCGCGTCATGATTGTTGAACAGGTTAAACTGCTGAAACACCATCCCCAAATGCCGGCGGTACAACGAGGCCTTCTGCAAATCCTCCAAAATATTGTTGCCATTGTAGATAATTTCCCCGCCGCTTGGCTTCTCCAACAGATTGATGCAGCGGAGCAATGTGGATTTGCCGGAGCCGGAGGAGCCGATGATGCTGACAACCTCACCTTTGCTGACCGACAGATTGATATCCTTAAGTACCTCGTGGGTACCAAAAAATTTGCTCAAATGCCGAATTTCGATTACCTTGTCCATCCTCACTCCTGCTTTCTGCTAGCGCTGCAGCGTATAGCTTTCGGGGCCGTCCAGCCTTTTTTCGATACGCTGTAATATTTTCGTTACGGTTAACGTCATGATCAAGTACAACACGCTGGCCACAAAGAACGATTCAAAATACCGGAAGTTGTTCCCGGCAATCGACTTGGTCATAAAGTACAGTTCCGATACGGAAATCACGTTCAGCACCGAGGTATCCTTGATGTTAATAATAAATTGATTGCCCGTCGCCGGTAAAATGTGGCGAATGACTTGCGGCAGCACCACATTGCGCATCGTCTGCCAATGGGTCATCCCAATGGCGTGGGCGGCCTCGAATTGTCCTTTGTCCACTGAATAGATGCCCCCGCGCACGATCTCAGCCATATAAGCTCCCGTGTTGATGGAGACGATGAAGATTGCCGCAAACGTCCGGTCCATATCGTAATTGAACAGCAGAGACGATCCGTAAAAAATCGCCATCGCTTGAACGATCATCGGCGTTCCCCGGAAGCATTCAATGTAAACGGTCAGCAGGGCGTTAACGATCTTCAGCAGCCAGCGTTTGAGCCCGCGTTCCGGCACCGGAATGGTTCGGATTACGCCAGCCAGCAGACCAATCGCCGCACCGATGATCGTGCCGATGAGCGAAATATATAACGTTATCCCGGCTCCACGCAAAAACATGGGCCAGTTATCGGTAATGATTTGGATGATCCACTCGTAAGTCATTTTAATTCCTCCCGCACCGTATAAAACCGACTGCAATCCCATTGCAGCCGGCTTATGTCCCGTGCTTTATTTAGTTCGCTGCAGGTTGATTCTTAATCGCATCGTTCATAATCTGGGCCCGTTCGTCTTCGGAAATGCCCGCAAGAATTTCGTTGATTTTCGCCGTCAAGTCGCTGCCCTTCTCAAGACCAACCGCGATGGCGGTATCATCATCGGAGGTGTTGAAGCCGTCCTGGAACTCCACGTAAGCGAAATTCTCATTTGCGGTTGCGGCGCTGACACCTTCCGGAAGCTCAGACACATAACCGTCAATCGTACCGGATTCCAAGGCTACACGCATTGCCGGGAAGTTGTCCATCGCCGGTTGCTTGTTCACCCCGTTGATTTGGTCGATGACAGAGTAGTGGAACGTATTCAGTTGGGCCGTAACTTTCGCGCCGCTGAAATCTTGGATCGAGGTTGCACCTTCATAAGGGCTTCCTTTTTTCACCACCATAATCAGGTTCGATTTATAGTAGTTATCCGAGAAATCAATCGTCTTCTTACGCTCTTCGGTTGGGGACATCCCGGCAATAATCGCATCGATCTTCCCAGAGGTCAACGCCGGAACCAGACCGTCCCATTCCGTCTTGACAATAACAAGCTTCTTGCCGAGGCCGTCGGCAATTTTCTTGGCGATTTCCACATCGTAGCCGCCTGCGAATTCGGAGCTCCCGTCAATTGGAACCGCGCCGTTGGAGTCATCGTTTTGCGTCCAGTTGAACGGGGCATATCCCGCTTCAAGTCCGACTTTAAACGTATTATCGTCTTTGCCGCCGGAGGAGCCGCACCCTGAAAGGACCAGCACGACCGACAATAACATGAGGATGGATAAAGACCAGGTTTTTCTCATTTTTCTTCACTCTCCATACGAATTAATGAATCAATAAAAACAGAAACAAAAAAACGACTTCGGATATACACCGAGGCCGTTTGATGGGTTCATTTCCGTCCTGACACCCACTTTCCCCTCGACGAGATAGCGCAACTTGATAGATCGGGTTCATCTATCAAGACAGTCCTGCAGCTATTAACTGCAGGCCCAGCAGCATATAGCGAGCCTATATACCGCTTCGGCGACATTTCCTTCTCCCCGGGCTCATCGCCTGCTCAAGCTCCTCCGAAGACTGTTAAATATCGCGCCTCTACCTCACCATTGCTAGAAAGTGAGGTCTAATTCAATTTGTTTGTAGGATACAATATGAACACTATTTCTGTCAAACTAACATAGGGTGGAAATGATAGGGAAAGAAGAGAACGACAGCAGTTTTGATCCAGGTGCCTAACCCTAGACCTCGGTTCACCTGATCAAGATGCTGGAGCGGCGGAACGTTTTTTTTCCAGAAGAAAAGGGAATAACCAATAGGGTACACCTATGCTAAGGGGGATCTCTCATGAAGTTGACGCCGGAGCAGCGCATTCAGCTGCATGAGTTCAACAACCTGACCAAAACATTAAGCTTTAATATGTACGATGTCTGTTACACCCGAACCAGACAGGAGCGCGAAGCTTATATCGCCTATATCGACGACCAGTATAATTCCGATCGCCTGACGAAAATCCTCAGCACGGTCTCTGAAATTATCGGTGCTCATATTTTGAATATCGCGAATCAGGACTACGTTCCGCAGGGAGCCAGTGTCACGATGTTGATTTCCGAAGGCCCCGTGGTGGAGGTGCCCACTGAGTCGTTTGACGAATCGCCCGGGCCGCTGCCGGAATCTGTAGTGATGCAGCTCGACAAGAGCCATATCACCGTCCACACGTATCCCGAATACGATCCGAAAGAGAGCATCAGCACGTTCCGCGCCGACATCGACGTATCGACTTGCGGGGAAATCTCGCCGCTGAAGGCGTTAAACTACTTGATCCACTCCTTCGAAGCGGACATCATGACCATCGATTATCGCGTACGCGGCTTCACCCGCGACATTAACGGCCACAAGCTGTTCATCGACCACGATATCAGCTCGATCCAGAACTATATTCCCGACGAAGTGATTGAGAAATATCAGATGATTGATGTGAATGTCTATCCGGAGCATATTTTCCATACGAAATGCAAGCTGAAGCAGTTTGATCTCAACAATTACCTGTTCGGGTATACGAAGGACGAACTGTCTGCCGAAGAGCAAAAGCAGATTACCGAGATGCTGGTCACTGAAATGGATGAAATCTTCTATGGTAAAAACATTCGTTAAACAAAGCAGCCCTTGCCAATTATGGCCTAGGGCTGCTTTGTTGTTGGAGCATATGTCGTATCCAATCAGTTACTCGTTTAATGCTGCTTTTAAAGCTTCGAGGTTTTGACGCATCAGCGACAGGTAATCTCGGCCCGCTGCTTCATCTTCGGCCGTCAGTCCTTCGATCGGGTTCAAGACCGCTGTCTTCGCTCCAATTTCCCGGGCAATCGTCTCGGCTACTTTGGAAGAGACCAATGTCTCGAAGAATATCGTCTTCACCTGATGCTCCTCGGCGAACTTTACGATCTCCGTCATCTGTGCCGCTGACGGCTCCTGGTCAGGAGATAATCCGGCGATCGGTACTTGGATCAGCCCATACTCCTGGGCCAAGTAACCAAAGGCAGCGTGTTGTGTGATAAAGTCCTTACGTTTTGCATTATTCAACGCGCTAGAGAAGTCTTGGTCCAATTGCTCTAACTGGGCAACGTAGGCGTCAGCGTTTTGCTTGTAGTTGGCCGCGTGCTCTGGGTCCGCTTTCGCCAAAGCGGCCTCAATGTTGCGAACCTCTTGGACTGCTAACGCCGGTGACAACCAGACATGCGGGTCCAGTCCGCCGTGATCGTGACCATGGTCATGATCGGAATCGTGCGCCGCTTCCTCAGCGTCGGATTCATGATGGGCGTCGTGGTCTGCATCACGATCGACATCATGCCCATCCCCGTCGGCATGTTCCTCTTCGCCTGCGTGCTCCTCGCCATGCTCGTGCTCCTCTTCTTCTCCGCCTTCCATCAGCGCGATCCCTTCGCTGGCCTCAACAATTTCCGGCTTACCGCCGGATGCGGAAGCCTCCACCTGTTCCAGCCAACTTTCCATCCCGGCGCCGTTCACGATAAGCAGGTCGGATTCTGTCAGCTTCCGAATATCCTGGGGACTCGGCTCCCAATCATGAGGTTCTACACCGCCGGGAACGAGCAGCTCAACTGTCGCCAGATCGCCAGCGACTTGCTTCGTAAATTCATACATCGGGTAAAAGCTTGTTTGAATCCGCAACGGCGGTTTGGCAGCCATCTCTTCATTGCTGCCTGCCGCATTCGTAGCAGCATTCGCCGAATTGGCTGCATTTCCTCCACCTTGTCCGCCTCCGCCACAACCGGCAATCACCAGCACTAAGCTCAGAATAGCCGTAGTGGCAAAGCTTTTTACATAGCGTAATTTCATTCTCTTCTCTCCCTTATTCCAACGATAATGACTCGCCGTCTTTCGCCGACATACTTATAAATTCTCCGTTGTCCCGTTCCGACCGGGTTGCACGGCGGCCGTTCTTCCGGGCCAACCAGCCCCGTACCTTCTGCCCTGCAATGCCGGCTAATAAAAACAACAGCAAAACTAACGCAATCGTCCCGCCGGGAGGCATATCCAAGTAATACGAGGCGGTTAGCCCGCTGAAGATCCCCGTTTGGCCGGAGGCAACTGCGATGACAATCGCTGCCGCAAACCCGCGGGCCAACCGCAGCGCCAGCGAGGCTGGCAACACGATCAGCGAGGACACCAACAGCACGCCAACAATTGGGATCGCCGCCGCCACCGCCATGCCGGTAAACACCGCGAAGGAGAACGACAGCCACTTCACCGGGATCCCGCTGATTCGAGCGGTTTCTTCGTCAAAAGTCAGGCTGTACAGCGGTCTTCGCAGCACGATGAAATACGCGGCGCCTAGCAAAGCGACGCCAGCCATCAACACCAGTTGTGTGTCGCTCACCGCGACGATCGAGCCAAACAGGTACGCGCTGAAGCTTTGGCTCAGGTTGCTTCGTAAGCTCATCAGCACGACGGCGAGTGCCAGGCCTGAAGTCATCACAATCGCAACCGGCATCTCGCTGTATGCCCGGTAGCTGCGGCGCAGTTGCTCAATCAACAACCCGCCAATGATGGCAGCGACAAAGCCAGCTATTGCCGGGTTCCAGCCCAGCACCGCTCCGAGGGCTACACCTGCCAGCGAGACGTGCGACAACGTATCAGCCATCAACGCTTGGCGCCGCAGCATCAGGAAGACGCCGATGATCGGGGCGATGCTGCCGATCAAAGCGCCGGCCCAAAACGCACGCTGCATGAACGCGTAGTCAAGCATTGCCATTCCTCACTTTCTTGCTGCTCTAGGGAGATGATGCGGTCCAGATATGTCTCCGCTTCCTCCGGGCCATGGGTTACCATGATCACCGTCAACCCGTGTTGGTCTGTCATGTGCCGCAGCAACTGGTAAAATCCTTGCCGACTTTGCCGATCCATGCCTGTCGTGGGTTCATCCAGAACCAGTACCCGGGGCTGCCCAACTAAAGCCCGGGCAATACAGATCCGTTGCTTCTGCCCGCCGGACAGCTCGCCGATTTTCCGATCACGATGCTCCCACATCCCGACCTGCTTCAGACTGCGTTCGACGATCTGCCGTTCCTCCGCACCAAATCGTCGAAACAGGCCCAGCCGGGGATAGGAGCCTGACTTCACCAGCTCCAGCACTCGACTGGGAAATCCACTGTTAAATGCGGCAACCTGCTGCGGGACATATCCGACGTTCAATCGGCCATCCACCAGCACTTCCTCGTTGATCCTCACGCTTCCGCTCCACGGCTTCAGCAAACCGAGCAGCAGCTTCAGCAGTGTCGTCTTTGCTGCACCGTTTGGTCCGGTAATGCCAACGAACTCGCCAGCATGGATTTCGAGGGATACCCCGTCAATAACCGGTTTGTCACCATACCCAAACACGACATTTTCCATCGAGGATAAAATCATGTTACCCCTTCTTTTCTAGAGCGTAATTATTACGATTAACAAAGACGACAATTCGCCCTTTACGCTAGCCATCCTCCACTATTGATTAACGTGTCTCCCGATGAATCGTGTATTTACGCAGCCGAGGTGAGTATTTCCGCAGTTCCAGACGCTCGGGATGAGTCTTTTTATTTTTCGTGGTCGTGTAGTTTCGATCCCCGCACTCCGTACAAGCTAATGTGATAACCACTCGCATGTTCATTCCTCCTTAAGAATAAATCTTAATTGGCGTTCGCCAGCTCTTCCGCTGAAATCCAGGGCAGCGGATTAGGGAAGTCCGCCCAGTTCATCTGCATCTCTTCGTCGGTTAACAGGCATGCATCAAGCTCCCGTTCGATCCCGCTGCGATCCATTCCAATGCCGATAAACACCAGTTCAGTGATCCGGTCACCCGTCACATCGTCCCATTTACGCCGCAGCTCCGGCTCTTCGTTAAACAGCTCCTCCCGCTCACGATCAGACAGTGAGGCTAGCCAATAACCAGCCGCACCAAATTGAATCGACGGCCCGGCCTGACTCAAATTCGCCGCCATATCGGACTCCGTTGCGATCCAAACGAGCCCTTTCGCCCGCACCACTTCCTCTGGCCACTGGCTCATAAACTGCGCCAATCGCTCTGGATGAAACGGCCGTCTCCGCCGGTACACAAACGAACCGATACCGTATTCCTCCGTTTCCGGCGTATGGTTTTCCAACTCCAGTTCCCGGATCCATCCGGCCGATTGGCTGGCTTTCTCGAAATCGAACAAGCCTGTGTTCAAAATTTCCTGCGGATCCACGCAGCCCATCGTGGAGCGGATAAACTTGGCGGTTGGCTGCAGTTTACGCAGGACACCCTCCAGTTCCTTCAACTCCTCCTCGTCTACCAGGTCGCATTTATTCAAAATTAAAATGTCGCAGGTCTCGATTTGATCGATCAACAAATCAACCACATCGCGATTGTCGCCTTCTCCTGCTTGCTGCCCGCGTTCCAGAAGTGTCTCTCCGGAGGAGAAATCATGCCAGAACCGGTAGGCGTCCACTACGGTAACCAGGCAGTCCAGCTTGGCGATCCCCGTCAAATCAATCCCTGTCTCGGCATCCGCATAAGTAAACGTTTGGGCGATCGGTACCGGTTCACTGATCCCTGTTGACTCGATTAATATGTAATCGAACCGCCCCTCCGCTGCCAGCTTCTGCACCTCTCTGAGCAAATCCTCGCGCAGCGTACAGCAAATGCAGCCGTTCGACAACTCCACCAGCTTCTCCTCCGTGCGTGACAAACTCCCGCCGGCGCTGATCAGCTCCGCATCGACGTTAATCTCGCTCATATCATTGACGATCACCGCCACCTTCAGCCCCTGGCGATTGCTCAAGACGTGGTTCAGCAGCGTTGTTTTGCCCGAACCCAAATATCCACACAGCACCGTAACGGGAATCGGGCGCGCAATATGTTCATTCATTTCGTTTCATCCCCTTTCGTATGCAAGACCAGATGCCCGCTCTGGTTTATTCGTAATTATTACGATTAACAATCAATACTATATCTTCCTTCCCTGGGCTTTGTCAACTATCGATACGAATCTGCGAATTAATCTATCAACTTCGTTCTGAAACGCCTTGGAAAATAATAGTATAATACTGCACTAGATCCTGATTTTGTCTAAAAGGAGTACGCCATGAATAAACAAGCCATCACCCGAATGCTGCCGATTCTTGTGCCGGCCGCTTTCGCGCTCGCCTGCCTGACGGTCCTATACCCGTCGCTGATTCGACAGGTCCCGCTTGACGAGCTGCAAACGTTCAAAACCAGCTTTCTCAGCATCTTGCTGGAAGCGCTGCCTTTCGTGCTGATCGGAGCGCGTTTGGGCTCGTGGTCACCTCCGACCAGCCGCTTGTTGAGCTGACTAAAGACAGCTGGCTTGAGGTGGAAGGAACCATTGAGCCGCAAACGCGGGAGGGCAAGGCGATCCTTACCGTTAACGCGGAGCGCATCCGAGAAATTCCAAGATCACAAACGACCCTACGTCTATCCTAGCGAGGATTCGGTGAAAGCGTGGGAGGAGTGGTCGGGGACAGAAAACTAGCGGATATAGGCGTCTATGCCGTCCTCATCCGGCCCAGAAGCGCCCCTACGCGCGATCTCCACATACACACGGTTGGGCACACAGAGGATCGTCTCACCGGGCCGAGAGATGAAGCCCATCTGCATCGAGATTTTTTTCGGGCAGTCGGCATAGACCATTTGGATTCCCCCGTCAAAAACTTTAAGCGTATTGTTCCCGTACTTCGTGTGAATTTCGATGGTCTCCTCCTCGCCACTTAAAGGTACACTTTGGTAGGGTTGGCCGTCGACCTGGATTACAGCTTGAAGCGCTGCCGGCTCCACTGTCTCCCGGCTTTCCAGCACTTGGCGCAGGAGAAGCCATGCTGAACCCAACACCACCAGAACAATGATCAGCAGGATGTCTCCCCGTTTTATTTTTAGCATATTTATCCACCCTATCATTATGTATTAATCGTAATTATTACGAATACACATATCTTAGAAACTAGCAGCTTCGTTGTCAATGATCCTATTATCTCGTGCGGATTGGCTAACCGTTTCCTAAGCGTATGATCTGCGGAACCCGAGAGATAGGAGGTGATGACCAGCATGCCCTGTAAACCAACACGACGGTTGTCGTTAAACATGAAAAAGCCGTTCTCCGCATCGGCAAACGACGCGAGGAACGGCCCTCTTAGTTTGGTTTATTTTTGATTTTGGCTGACGATCAGATCCACCAGAATATCCAGCTGTTTCTCCAGATTTAGTCCATCGACCATCCAGAACTCTTTGTAGTTCAGCAGGTACACATGGTTATTTTTCACGGCAGGGATGTTTTTCCACACCGGTCCATTCATGACTTCCTCTGCACGTTCCTTCCCGCCGTCCGGTTCATACACTGTCACAAACATATGGTCCGCAGCATATTCCGGAACGACCTCCAACGAAATATCTGCGCCAGTAGTCGGGAATACCTCTTTCTCGATCTTCTCCTGCGGCTTCAAGCCAAACATTTCGTACAGGTTATAGCCGGCATCCCGAGTTTTCGGCCATACCCAGAAGTTCTTCGCCCAGATTGAATACGTCCCAACGGTTTCGTCAGGTCCAATGACCTCGCTGAGTTTGGCTTTGGCCTCCTCGGCTTTTTGTTTATATCGGGTAATAAATTCCTCTGCTTGTTGCTCACGGCCCAGCATTTCGCCCACCGTCTTCACTTCCTCCAACGGGTCAATGCCTTCCCAGCCCGTGGTGGCGAGAGTGATAACCGGACCGATTTTCTTCAATTGCTCAACGATATCGGCTGGCGTATAGGTTGGAACAATAATCAGATCCGGCTGAAGCTCCAGCACTTTCTCTACGGAGATATCGCCGACGCTTTCCACGCCTTCCAGTTCCTTGTTCAGCAGAACCGAATTTTCCAAAGCAAGTGAGCCTGCCCCAACCGGCTTCACGCCGAGAGCCAACAGGTCACCCAGATGTGTAATCGATACAATCCGCTGTGGATGGGTTGGAATCTCAACCTCTTGCCCGGTGTAGTCCTTGTAAACCTTCGTTGCCGCTTGTCCTTCGGCAGAATCATTGGATCCGTTGCCGGATTGCGCGTTTCCTGCTGCATTATTGTTCGATGCCGCATCGTTTGCCGTATTGCCGCTGTTTTGGCCGCAAGCCGCAAGCACGAACGTCAGCAACAGCACCGTCGCCACCGCAAGAAAGCGATGTTTGAAAACCTTCATGTTGTACTGCCCCCATTTTCTATTGATAATGATTATCATTATACCTGGGCAGGGGCAATTAATCAATCTCCAGCCAAAAATATAGGACCTTCCCTAAGCCATCCTCAGGATAGCTCGGAAAGGTCCATTTTTGCTTACTCTCTAATGATCGTAATCCAGCCGTCAACGTCGAAATCCACAGATGCGCCAAGCGCCTCTGCCAGGAAGCGGAGCGGCACGTAAGTCATCCCATCCTCATGCACAAAAGCTGGCTGGTTCAGCGTAACCGCCTCGCCACCTACCGTTGCTTGCTTCGAGCCAACTTTGAGGACGATCTCCTTGCCAGTCAGGTCATCGATTACAATAATCTGTTTGGTCTCCGGTGCCCATTTCACTTCGGCGTCTAATTGTTCAGACAAGTAACGCAACTGCACAAAGGAGGTGCCGTTCTTCGTGATCAATCCATAGTAGTCGCTTTGGGTATCAAGTACAAGCTGTTTATGGGTCAAATCCAGGTCTTCTTTGAGCAATTTGTACAACGGAGCAGAACCTTGGAAATTGCGCAAAATTTGCCCTGGAGTCAACTCTGCTTCCGTCACGTCAATCACACCGGCACTTGTATCCACTTGGTCCGCGGTGACCGTCCCGCCGATGTTCCACATTTCGCTGTCGCTGCGCACTTTAATCGCAGAAATCGGCAGATCCTCGGAAGCCGGCAGCGCGATGTTCAATTCCATAGCTTGTTTGCGGATGTTCAGCTTGCCATCAAAATAGAGATCCAGTTTCAGCACCGTATCCTTGCCAAATACCGTTGCCAGCTCCGGCATCTCTGCGAACAATTCGGCTACCTTTTGGTCGTAAGAAGACAGCAGCTCTTCAATGCCTTGCTGAAGTTCTTTGTACAGCTCATCCACGGCTTCCTTCTTCGCTTCCTGCGCCTGCTCCGGCGTGATTTCGGCATCCTCCTCAACACCCGACAGGTTCAGAATTGGCATCAACAGATCGTAGTAACCACCGATCAGATCTTTCAGCCCCTGCTCATCCTTCACCGCGCTGGCGAGGAACGGCTTAATCAGCTCAAACAGCTCGTCACCGCGCACTTCGGCATGCAGGTTCGTCAAGCTCAGCGTCTCCCCATTCACCTGCGAGGACGTTTGCTTCACGGTCAACACCGAAGGATTCGGGAAATGCTTCAGTACGAATTCAGCCAACTTGACGCTAAGCTCCTGCGCCCCGGATTCCAAGCCGCTCATGTCAGGCAGGTCCACGCCCTCAATCGTCTGAGGTATGTACAACGGCTGCTTCGCGCCTTCAACCTGCAGCGCAATCCCCTTGTCGTCCATGGAGAAGAGGAACGGAATCTTCTCACCCTTCAAGCCAACGGAGCCTTTCATCGAGATATGTTTGGTATCTTGCACCTTAGCACTATCGATATTCAGAGAGAAAGAATTAATGAGATCAATGGCTTTTTGGTCTTCTGCCGTCAACTTAGCCGATTCAGCCGGTACAACTTCGACGGTCACCGTCTGTTTCGACTCACTGCTCATCGTCTTGGTGCTGTTGGCTAGCGCTTTGGCCACATCAAATCCGCCAACCGCCTGGCATCCCGTGAGCGCTACCAGGAGCAGCGACAGTAGAATGGCCAACCCTTTGATTTTTCGCATGATATCCCTCCTAGAGTTAATCTCTTCCATTATCGGTGAGATTCGCTCGTTTGTGAACCAAATTTACGTAATTTCATTAAAAAAAGTACACCACCCCCTCCCTTCACTTCCCCTGCGCGCAAAATATGTTATAATGGGGTTTGTGCCTAGGGGCCTGAACCCCAGCGCATCACGAAATTGAAGAAGAAATCCGTGCGAATCCTCATGGAAATGCACGGGAGAGGTTCGAGAACTCCCTCTATAAAAAACTATAAATGCCCTGCCTTGATTCGGCGGGTTCTTCGCGCTCGCATGCCATTTGCTGTACGGCAACGGAGTCGCAGCGCTAAGGACAGCCTGCCGGTCGAAATGGGCTTGTTTTTTTGTGATCAGTTCAAGAACTCTCTTTCTTCTATCACAATGGGCCGGGGACGAACGATTCCCGCTTCACTATTAAAGAAGACGGAGGGTTTTTTATGCTTAAAAAGGAAAAAGCAGTTGTGGTGTTCAGCGGCGGTCAAGATAGTACGACCTGTCTGTTCTGGGCGATCCAGCAATTCGGCGAGGTTGAGGCTGTGACATTTGATTATGGCCAACGCCATAAGCTGGAGATCGAATGCGCCAAATCGATTACCGCTGAGCTTGGGATCAAGCACACCGTACTGGATATGAGCCTGCTTGGGCAATTAACGGCCAATGCTTTGACGCGCAGCGACATTGCGATTGAGCATCAGGAGGGAGAACTGCCAAGCACGTTTGTGGACGGCCGGAACCATCTCTTCCTCAGCTTTGCTGCCGTTCTTGCCAAAGGCGTCGGTGCCAAGCATATCGTCACCGGCGTGTGCGAAACCGACTTCAGCGGTTATCCCGACTGCCGCGACGTATTCGTGAAGTCGCTGAACGTAACTTTGAATTTGGCGATGGATTACGAGTTTGTGATCCATACGCCGCTGATGTGGATTGACAAGGCGGAGACCTGGAAGCTGGCCGATGAGCTTGGAGCGTTTGATTTCGTCCGTGAACGGACGCTCACCTGCTACAACGGCATCATCGGCGACGGTTGCGGTGAATGTCCGGCCTGCAAGCTGAGAAAAGCCGGGCTCGATAAATACTTGCAGGAACGCCAGGAGGCGAATTCACGATGAACCGGACACCGGGAGAATTTCGCATCGTTGAAGCACTGCAGAAGCTGGACCAGGACATCCGCCGGGACCAGCTGCGTTATCACCGTCGCCGGGTGCTGGTGAGCAAGGAGTTCACTTTTGATGCCGCACACCACCTGCACGCGTACGACGGCAAGTGCAAAAACCTGCACGGCCACACGTACAAAGTGGTATTTGGCATCAGCGGCCGGCCGGATGAGATCGGCATGACCGTTGATTTTGGCACGATCAAGGAGATTTGGAAGAACGAAATTGAAACTTATCTGGACCATCGTTATATTAATGAAACGCTGCCGCCGATGAATACCACCGCCGAAAATATGGTGGTGTGGCTGTTCGAGAAAATGGAAGAGGCGTTGCAATCGGAAGCTTATCGCAATCCGGTGCTGGAGGCTCGGACGGAGTTCGTCCGCCTCTATGAAACGCCTACCAGCTATGCGGAAGCAAGACGGGAGTGGATGCGGGATGAATAAGGATGCAACCTTGCAAGAGCATCGCGAACTGCCGATCCCTGTTATGGAGATTTTTGGCCCCACTGTCCAAGGTGAAGGGATGGTGATCGGGCAAAAAACGATGTTCGTTCGCACCGCCGGCTGTGACTATCGCTGCTCTTGGTGCGACTCCGCCTTCACCTGGGACGGCAGCGGGAAGGATATGATCCGCCGCCTCACTCCAGCGGAGATCCTTGGCGAGCTGCGTGACATCGGAGGCGACCGTTTCTCCCATGTCACCTTGTCCGGCGGCAACCCTGCCCTCCTGCCGCAGCTGGCTGGCTTGGTGGAGCTGCTTCACGCCGAAGGGATCGCCGTCGCGGTCGAGACTCAAGGCTCGCGCTGGCAGGATTGGCTGGCCGAGATCGACCAGGTGACCTTGTCGCCGAAGCCGCCAAGCTCGGGCATGGACACCAACTGGGACGTGCTGGACGATATCGTCACCAGGTTGGCTGCCCGGCCGCACCCGCTGGCCGTCAGCTTGAAGGTCGTCGTGTTCGATGACGACGATCTCGCCTATGCCAAGCGAGTGCACGCCCGCTACCCCAACGTGCCGATGTATGTGCAGGTAGGGAACCCGGACGTGAAGCGGATGGACATCCAGGAGCATGCGTCCGACCTGCTGCGCCGCTACGAAGCGCTCATCGACAAGGTGATGGCCACGCCGGATTTGAACAACGTCCGGGTGTTGCCGCAGCTGCATGCCCTCGTCTGGGGCAACAAACGAGGCGTGTAGCGGGGCCCCCGCGGCTAACGGACACCAGAGACGTTATTTGCGGCTCCAAGGGGGCTTCCCCGTTCTAGCGGACTCAGAAGACCTTATTTCGCAGAGAAGAGCACATCGGCTGCGAATGAACCCCAATAAGGGCGTTGGAGTCCGTTACAGCGGGAAATAGCCGGGAAATCAGCAAATAAAGGCTGTACGGTCCGTTAGAGCTTTTGCCCTAACCTTTCCCCCCGTACACCGTTTCACGCAATCCCTTACGCACAGCCCATACGGCAACGCGAATATATCTATAAGGAGGGCTTCATATGGCCGGAAGAAAACCCGAAGAAATGCAAGACGTAACCCTGCTGGGCAACCAGGGCGTCAAATATCCTTTTGACTACGCGCCTGAGGTATTAGAGACCTTTGACAATAAACATCCGTACCGTGATTATTTTGTAAAATTCAACTGCCCGGAGTTTACCAGCCTTTGTCCGATCACGGGACAGCCTGACTTCGCCACCATCTACATCAGCTATATTCCCGATATCAAAATGGTGGAAAGCAAGTCGCTCAAGCTCTACCTGTTCAGCTTCCGCAACCATGGCGATTTCCATGAGGACTGTGTGAACATCATCATGAACGATTTGATCAAGCTCATGGATCCGAAATACATCGAAGTCTGGGGCAAATTTACGCCGCGCGGCGGCATCTCCATCGATCCTTACTGCAACTATGGCCGTCCCGGCACCAAGTACGAAGCGATGGCGGAACATCGCCTGCTTAATCATGATATGTATCCGGAAAAAGTCGATAATCGCTAAATCCTTGTCTACGTGGTGTGCGTAACAATGGATCTATCCCCCTGAGAGAGGAGAACCTCATGAAACCAAAAGTGTTTATCTCCCGGCCGATCCCCCCGGAAGTCGAACATTATCTGGCAGAGCATTGTGAAATCCGCAAATGGGAAGGCGACGAACCGATCACCCGCGCCCAACTTCTAGCCAGCTTAAGCGACGTCGAGGGATTGTTGACCGCGGACCGCAGCATCAATCAGGAGCTGTTGGATCATGCTCCCAAATTAAAAGTTGTCAGCAATATCAGCGTTGGCTACAACAACTTTGATCTCGAAGCAATGAAAGCCCGCGGCGTGCTGGGGACCAACACCTCCGCCGTTCTGAATGACACCGTCGCCGACTTGATTTTCGCCTTGATGCTGGACGTCGCCCGCCGGGTATCGGAACTGGACCGATATGTGAAAGCAGGGAAATGGAAACGCGGGGACGGCCAAAACTTGTTTGGTCTTGACGTCCACCATAAGAAGCTTGGCATCATCGGAATGGGCGAAATTGGCGAAGCCGTGGCCCACCGCGGGCAATTCGGCTTTGGGATGCAGGTGTTGTATCACAACCGAAGCCGGAAACCGGAGGCCGAAGCTAGACTGGGTGCGACCTATTGCACCTTGGATGAGCTGCTGAAGGAAGCTGATTTTATCGTGCTAATCACGCCGCTCACACCGGAAACGCGCAAGCTGATCGGCGCTCGGGAATTTGCTTTGATGAAGCCGACGGCCGTGTTCGTCAACGCCTCCAGAGGGGCTACCGTTGATGAGCAAGCGCTGACCGCCGCCTTGCAGAACCGCCAAATCTACGGTGCAGGATTGGATGTGTTCGAGAAGGAACCGATCGATCCGGACCATCCGCTGTTGAAGCTGCCGAACGTAGTAACCTTGCCGCATATCGGCTCAGCGACGGACCAAACTCGCCGGCAAATGGCGATGCGAGCCGCAGAAAACCTGGTGGCTGCCCTCGAAGGCCGAACACCGCCAAGCTTGGTCAAAGAATTGCGACCGGATGCATAAAAAAACTCCCCGGTTACCGTCAGCGCAAGCCGCGCACGGTACCCGGGGAGTTTCTTTTTTATTCCTCTTCATTGAGTAAATCAACCGGCTCGCGGTTCCCTAGTTGTCCGGCCTCAGCGTCTTTGAGCAGCCGCCGCAGCCAATTAAGCTCTGTCCGGGCATGCTCGTAACGTCCCACCATCAAGTGCAGTACGCTCCTTGGCACGATCCCCTGATGTTCTTCGTAAACCTGGTAGCTCAAATTGACCTCATGCTCCGCATTACGAATTCGGTCTTGCAGCATGGCGATCAGCTTCTCCCGATCCCCATGTCTGGCAAATGCCAACGCAACATGCAGCGGATGATAGGCGGACACTTCCTCCTGGAACCGTTCGATCAGCAGTTTCTGAAAATACTCCCGGCCCTTGTCCGTGATCCGGTAGACCGTCTTGTCCGGACGGCCCTCGCCGTAAATCGTCTCCACCGCTTCAATATCTCCCGATTTGGCCAACTGGTCGACGGCGTAATACAGCGAGCCGATTTTGAAATTGCCGTGCTGATCGAGGAACCGATCCCGGATGCGGATGAGCATCTCATAAGGATGCTGATCCTCCTCAAGCAGCAAACCCAAAATACAAAGACGGATCGCTACACCTTTCATTCCCGATTACCCCCGCTGTTCCGACGGCTTTAACGCCTTGCGCTCGATCCGGTCCTTCGGCATGGCGAGTACGACGAGCACGGCGCCAACGGTAGGAACGAGGGCCCACATAAACGTATGCGCAATCGAAGTGGACAACGCCTCTGTAATCTTGTCCAAAATCTCAGGCGGAATCAGCGCTCTTTTCTCGGGGCTTAATGCTTCCTGAGTATCGCCAAAGTTCCCGCCGCCTTGTCCCATTCCAGCAAATGCATCGGCCATCGCCCCCGACATCAGGTTGCGCTGCACGATGCCAAAGATCGTAATCCCCAGCGTCATCCCTAACGATCGAAGGAACGAGTTGGTTGAGGTCGCCGCTCCGCGCTGCCGCATGTCAAAGTGATGCACAGATGCCATGCTGAGCACCGAGAAGGAGAAGCCAACGCCAAATCCGGTCAAGATGCTGTAAAGCGTAAGCAACAAGCGAGACGAATCATTCGTTAACGTACTAAGCGCAAAAATACCGCCAACGAAGCAAATCACCGACAAGCCCATCACCGTGCGATAGGGGATCCGGGAAGCGAGCATCCCGCCCAGCATACTGCCAACCACCGAGCCGATCATCATGGGCATCAGAATAATGCCGGAATTGGTCGCTGAGCCGCCATAGACGCCCTGCACGAAGATTGGAATATATACCGTCGCAACGATAAATACACTCCCGTAAAATAACGCCAACAAACAACTTGTCGCGTAAAGCCGGTTTTTGAACATTTCAAATGAAATGATCGGCTCTTGCGCTTTCGTTTCGTACAGCAGGAACGCGACAAACAGCACGGCAAAACCCGCAAACAATCCCAAAATCACGGCAGAATTCCATGCATATTTCTCGCCGCCCAGTTCCAAGGCAAACATCAGACACACCACGGCGCCAACCAAGGTAAACGCCCCGCCCCAGTCGATCTGCTGCTTCGCATGCGTCAGCGACTCCTTGTAGTAGAGGATAATCAACACCAAAGACACGATGCCGATCGGTACATTAATATAGAAAACCCAATGCCAACTCAGCGAGTCCGTGATAAATGCACCCAGCAACGGGCCAAAAATACTCGACGTGCCAAATACGGCACCCATTAGCCCGGTCATTTTCCCGCGTTGCTCCACCGGGAAGATATCGTAAATGATCGTAAACGCAATCGGCATCAGCGCTCCCCCGCCGATCCCCTGGATCGCCCGGAATATACTCAGCTGCACGATGCTTCCGGCGAGCCCGCATAACACAGAGCCAAGCAAGAACATGGCGATGCCAAATAAGAAGAAGCGTTTCCGGCCATACATATCTGACAGCTTGCCAAAAATCGGCGTCCCCGCCATCACCGTCACCATATAGGCCGAAGTCACCCAAACG
Organism: Paenibacillus sp. J14; assembly: GCF_000518465.1. Lineage (NCBI taxonomy): Bacteria > Bacillati > Bacillota > Bacilli > Caryophanales > Paenibacillaceae > Paenibacillus > Paenibacillus sp. J14. Next base: position 50,527 of record NZ_JADQ01000017.1, read on the forward strand.
AACTGCTCTATCCCACCTAAATCGGCAACGATCGTTCCCATCGCCGTTGTTACGATCGTGTTGTCCATCGCCGACATCAGAATCCCCAGCATCAATCCGAACAAGATGAGCCGGGTCGATTTTTTCGTTGCGGTAGCCAATATCTTCTCTCCTTTGTTTATATTCAAATTTGAATATGATAACCTCTTTCTATTTTATTGAAAATATTTAAAAAGTAAACCTTTTGCCTATAATAGTCATCCGCCTCACCCCTGCCCGCCCGGTGCAACGACTCTAACTATCGTTCCTCCCTGCTTTGGCCTATAATGGAACAAGAGACTGAACGAAAGGAAGTTTTTTGCCAAATGAATAATAAATGGACTGCATTAGAACGCAAAATGCGTGATTCCGGCGTCAATACGCTGCTAATTACGGATCCGAAGCATGTGTATTACCTGACCGGCTTTCTCAGCAATCCGCATGAACGCTTCCTCGGCGCCGTCCTTCAGGCGGGAAGCGAGCCTTTTTTGGTTGTCCCTGCACTGGATGAAGAGGCTGCCCGTAAAGCGGCGAACGTAACGGAGATCCTTACCCATGGCGACACAGATGATCCTTACGCGATCTTGAAGCAACGACTTGGGGGCTCGCTAGGGACGCTGGGCTTTGAGAAGGAGCAAGTCTCGGTGGCAAATTTTGAGCGGATGCAGGAGAAGCTCTCCTTCTCCGAATCAGTTGACATTGGACCTTGGCTTCGGGACATGCGGGTGCGGAAAAGCCCGGAAGAGGTTGGAAAAATCAAACATGCCGTAGATCTGATCGAACAGGTGCTCAGCGAATCGCTGAAAAAAGTAAAGGAAGGCGTAACCGAAAATGAGCTGGTTGCAGAAGTCGAGTACCAAATCCGCAAGCTTGGTGCAGACGGACCTTCCTTCGATTCCATGGTGCTGTCCGGCGAGAAAACCGCCCTGCCGCATGGCGTCCCCGGTGATCGGCAAATCCGGCGCGGCGACCTGCTGATGTTTGACATCGGCGTTTATGCGGATGGCTACGCCTCCGACATTACGCGTACCTTTGCGGTGGGCGAGCTATCTGAGGAACTGGTCCGGATTTATGAAACGGTGCTGGCAGCTAACGAAGCTGCGATTGCCGCCATTCGGCCAGGTGTCACCTTCGCCTCTATTGACCGCGCCGCCCGCGAAGTAATCGAAGCTGCCGGCTATGGACCTTATTTTATCCATCGCCTTGGCCATGGGCTGGGGATCGACGTACACGAGTTCCCATCGGTTCATGGGGAGAACGATTTTCTTCTCGCAGAAGGCCACGTCTTTACGGTTGAACCTGGCATTTATGTGCCTGGCGTCGGAGGAGTTCGTATCGAAGACGACGTTCTAGTCACCGCAACCGGCGTTGAAGTTCTCACTTCTTATCCCAAACAATTAACCCATATCTAACATGATACGTTACTTTTCTACTCAAAGAGCTCTGGTGATCTGCAAAAAGGGTCGCAGGGCTCTCTTTTTATCCATTTTCCGATAGATTTAGACGTTTTTTTTGAAACTTTTTACGAAAACCAAAAAAAGTAGTATTTTTTTCATTTTCAAAGGACCTTTTTTCCTATAAAATGATACTTATGAACCGCTGGTTAAAAAGAATAGAGAGACAGCCAAGCGTATACATCACATTTTTAAAGGGGAAACGGAGAGGATTCTCGTGTTCAATGTCATTAATCGCTCCATCAGCCGCAGATTGATGAGTACCTATGCGGTGATTATTGTCGTATCTTCACTTTTATTTAGCGTCAGCTTTTATAACATCTCTATGGGGATCATTGAGCAAAATGTGCTGCCACAGTTCGATAAAGTGCTGCAAACTAGTACTCAAGACATCTTCAAAAGGTTAGATACGACCCAATCCCTGCAATTGCTCAGCGGTAAAGATAACTCCCGTTTTGCGGTGGAATCGTATTTGACGAAGAGCACTAAGGACTACAACTTGAGCACTGCTTATTTACTACATATTCAAGATGACGGCGCTACAGTTCTGGCGACGAATGAGAACTCGGAGATGACCCCCGGCGACAAGCTGGAGCTTCAGCCGGCCATGACCGCTGCGGCCAATGGCGGGGTACAAATCAGTGAGTTGTATACCGACAAATTCGGCTCGCACAAAACAGCTTTCATCGCGATTCCCGGCAGCAAAGCGATGCTCGCCGTGGGCCTTGACGCTACCTTCATCGATAAGAAGAAAGACCAAATTTTATACATCTGTATCGGCATCACCTTACTTGTCATTGTGGTGGGCATGGCCGCAGCGTATTTTGCAAGTACGCGAATCACGAAGCCAATTCGCAAGCTGGTGAAGGTCACGGAGCAAATGGCTGGCGGAGACTTCCGTCATACCATCGAAGTGAAAGGACATGACGAAATTGCCCAACTCGCCGGAAGCTTCCAAACGATGACGCTTCAGCTCAAAAACATGTTCGCTGCAGTGATGCAAACGTCCCAAGTGGTCGTAGACGGATCTGAGAACTTATCCCGATCGGTGACAACGTTTGAAGATTTGATTGCCCGTTCCAATGCAGCTACGAAGGAAATCGAAGCGGGCAGCATGACGATTGCTTCCGCAGCAGCCGAAAACGCCCGTGCGATGGAAGAAATTTCGCAAGGTGTACAGCATATTGCGTCTTCGTCTGCCGAAGTCACGGAACGGATTGGACAAGCTGCAGAGGAGGCTGACGCCGGAAATCATTTGGCGCAAACAGCGGTTACGCAAATGCAGCATGTCGAAGATGCGGCTAATCGCACGTTGGAGCATATCCGCACGCTGAATGATCGTTCCGAGTCCATTTCGAACGTGGTAGGTACCATTACAGAAATTACGAAGCAAATTAATATTTTGGCGCTGAACGCGGCGATTGAAGCTGCACGTGCCGGCGAACACGGCAAAGGCTTTGCTGTCGTGGCCGAGGAAGTTCGTAAGCTGGCTGAACAGTCCCGCCGAGCGATGGAGGAAATCGGCGAGAACCTGCTCAGTATCCGAGAAGAATCGGAAAATTCGGTCAACGCCATGCAGCGGGCCAGCGAGGAAATCGTCTCCGGAACCGAACGGGTGAAGCAAGCGGGTCAAGCGTTTGAACAATTAACGAAGCTGATTCAGAACGTGAACTTGACGATTCAATCGGTTTCAGCCTCCACCCAAGAGGTATCTGCCGGTACCGAGGAAGTCACCGCATCGGTAGAGGAATCGGCCAATATTACCGCCAAATCGCTGGAGAACATGGAGCAAATCAGCAGCTACTCGCAGCAACAGCTGGACGAAATGGAAGCGCACGCGCGTACAGTTCGCTCACTGTATGAGCAGGCGTTGTCGTTGCAGGAATCGATTGCAAAATTCCGGATCTGACTCTAAAAATAAAACGTACCCTTCACGTTCCCCTGATCGGGGAAACGGAAAGGGTACGTTTTGTTTTATCCCTTAAATCGTCACTGGGCTTGCAGAAGCCGCATCTTCTGTTGTCTGATCCGATTGCGTATCCGCCTTCGAATCCAGCTTCTTTTCCGGCTTCTTCCAGTACGCTTCACTGCCTGGCAAATCGTCAAACCAGGTCGCATCATCCGGGCAAGGCAAAATCATAAACTTGCCGTATTCACCGTCCCGGGACTGATGATACTTGAGATAGGCCTGCCCGTTTTCGATAGCCAGGATTTCGATTTTTCCTGAAGAATGACTCATCGATAATCGCACGCGCTTTCCAAGCCCTGAAGTACGGGCTTTCGCTTCCTCTACTAGCTCATACGCTCGTTTCAATGGGATGACAAAGTCAGCATTTCCGGCTACGGGACGATTAATAAAGAAATAGTACGGAGTGACGCCAGCCCAAGATAAGCGATCTAGCAATTCACCAAGCACGGCCGCATCATCGTTGATGCCTTTGAGAATCGGCGTTTGATTGACCACGATAGCCCCGGCGTCGTGCAGCGCCTGGAACCCTCTTTTGGCCTCAGGGGTAATTTCGCGCGGATGATTGATATGCGCCATAACATAAATCCGTTGATCAACGGTGGAGAACTCCCGAATCAGATCCAGCAACTCCGGATCTTCATAAATACGCATAGGATTAAACACAGGAATTTTGGAACCGAGGCGGATGATTTTTACATGCTCAATAGCTCTTAGCCGCTCGAGAATCGAACGCAGCTTTCTGGTCGCTAAGATCAAGCTGTCACCGCCGGTTAACAGGACGTTATTAATCTCCGGATGCTGTGCGATGTACTCAATGCCAGGTGTGACATCCGCCATCGCTTCCTTCACATCGTTGCGGAATAACCGTTTACGGAAGCAGTATCGGCAATAGGAGCCGCAAACCTCGGACACAATCAGCAGCGCGGTCGTTCGATATTTGTGCTGGCAGCCAGGCACCACGTAGTTCGCCGCTTCGTCAGAAGCGTCCCAGCGCCCATATTCCTTCAGTTCTCCCGTATTGGGGATCACCAACTTGCGGATCGGGTCCTCCGGATCATTCCAGTCGATCAAACTCAAATAGTAGTCGTTCACCCGAAAAACAAATTTGTCGGTAATCGGTTTCAAGTCCTGCCGCTCCTGCTCGGACAACTGGCTCACCTTGGCAATATCGGTGATGTACTTCGGACTAGCCATAAATCCTCTCCTCCTTTATTAGTACGATGCGTAAAGAAGAAGCTCGAAACTTGCAGTGAATGCGAGTACTCCGCCGAATGCTCGGGTCAAAGGTCTTGCAGAACGCAAAAAGACCCCGCTTCAAAGAACAGGGTCATTAAATGATGACTGAAATAATATTAAAAATGACCCATCCACTGCAAACGAGGTTAGCTGACGGGCTCGGGAAGATGGTTCCCTACGTTAAACTTGCAACGATTCGCCCCAAAAGATTGGTTCCCCCGCTTTTCGACTTTACCCATCGAAAATTAAGCGTACTTTTATCCTACCTTATCCTTACCCAATTTGTCAAAGCTTACCTTGGATCCCAATAATGTCGTAAATGAGATTCATGCGCAAATGCCTGCGAACCTGCTCCGCTAACCGATCGAAGGCTTCCTCCTTCCGTGAGGAAGAAACAAAGGTGACGTTCAAAGGTTCCAGCCCTTTGCTCGTACGCAGTCCGTCCAGCCAAGCACGTCGCCAGGCATCATTATGGAACACTCCGTGCAGATACGTCCCAAACACCCTGCCATCGGCGCGGGCTGCGCCTTCCGGATGTGTTTGCGTCTCAGCCTGTTCTAACTCCGGGGCTGTCCCTGACCCTTGTACTGGCTCCTCATTGACCCGAAGCATAAATAAGGGACGAGTGTCCCGCAACTGCTGGGTTGATCCGGCATGAATCTCATAGCCTGAGATCGGCAGCTCCTGGTTCTGAGGATGCAATGCGATCGGATGGTCCTCGCACGTATATCCGTGCACGCGCACCGTTTTTTTACCTGGGAGAAAGGTTGTAGCCAAGGGGAGCAGGCCCAGACCCAATGCCGACCTCGGTTCATTGGACTCTACGCCTTCAGGGTCATGCAGTTGTTCGCCCAGCATTTGATATCCGCCGCAAATTCCGACCAGCTGGGTGTGCGTCCCCTCATCGATCAGGTTGCAAACTGCCCCTGCCAGCCCTTGCCCGCGCAAAAATTCCAGATCGCTGATCGTATCCTTGGTCCCCGGCAAAATCACCACATCGGGATGTCCAAGTTCTGACAGCTTGCTTACATAACGTAACGATACGTCCGGTTCGGCTGCCAACGGGTCAAAATCCGTGAAGTTAGAAATATGCGGATAACGGATAACGGCGATATCCAGCTCCTGCGTTGCGGATGGCGCTGAACGAGCTGGATAGGTATCCAGGACAACGGAATCCTCCGCTTCGATCTCCAGATTATTTAGGTAGGGGAGAACTCCAAGTACGGGGATTCCGGTCCGCTGCTCCAGCCAATCCAGGCCAGGCTGCAGCAGAGACAGATCGCCGCGAAACTTATTGATAATGAACCCTTTTACGCGAGCGCGTTCGTGCGGTTCAAGCAGCTCCAGGGTACCAACAAGAAAGGCAAACACCCCGCCACGGTCGATATCCCCCACCAAAATCACGGGAGCATCCGCCCATTCGGCCAAGTTCATGTTAACGATATCCCGTTGCTTCAGGTTGATCTCCGCTGGGCTTCCAGCCCCCTCGATCACCACAATGCCATGCCTATCGCGGAGCCGACCGAGCGCTTCCATGACCAGCGGCTTGGCGTGGGGCAGAAACTCCTCACGATAATCAGATGCGCTAAGGTGACGGTAAGGACGCCCATGTACAACAATCTGCGAGTGCATGTTCCCAGTTGGCTTGATCAGTACCGGGTTCATTTCGGTGGTGGCAGTGATGCCGCAAGCCTCTGCCTGAATGCCTTGGGCCCGTCCAATCTCTTGACCGTCCGCCGTAACATACGAGTTCAAGGCCATATTTTGTGACTTGAACGGAGCCGGTCGAAGCCCATCCTGCGCAAAAATACGACACAGTGCCGTCACGATCACACTCTTCCCCACGTCAGACGCTGTCCCTTGAACCATGAGCACAGCCCCTGATGCTGTTGGTTCGCTTTTTGCCCAATCCTGATCCCAAAGCTTCTTATGCTTTTCGCCCATCGCGCGTTCCCTCCTTCCCAATCCGTACGTGTAGTACCATGTCTCGTCAGGCCCTTTTGCACCTTTATCCCTTTTGTTCAGGGGAGTGGTAATTCCGCACGCTTTTTCACCATTATCCCCTTCGTTCAGCCAGTGGTAATTCCGCACGCTTTTTCACCATTATCCCTTTCACTCAGCCGGTGGTGCTTGCCCAACATGTTTCTCCGCTTCCAGCTGTCCGTCTTTATCTCTTAGGTACCTTATTTCGCCTTCCCAACTCTAACCTTCTTGATTCTGATTCAAGGGGATAATGGTGCAAAGAAGCCCGCAGCAACATAAATTATCCCTTTCGCCCAGNTAGCTTGCAGAGACGTGCTCGATTGCCGCTATGCTACCTACTGCCGNCCTATACTCACTTTGGAATACCGATGGATCTCTCGATCTAGTTCTACCTTTCTCTTCTCCTTGGTTCTGATCCAAGGGGATAATGGTGCAAAAGCGCTCGCAGCAACATAATTATCCCTTTCATCCAGCTAGCTTGCAGAGACGTGCTCGATTGCCGCTATGCTACCTACTGCCGTCCTATACTCACTTTGGAATACCGATGGATCTCTCGATCTAGTTCTACCTTTCTCTTCTCCTTGGTTCTGATCCAAGGGGATAATGGTGCAAAAGCGCCCAAAGCCAAAGGTCTCCCTTCCGCCTAAAGCGCCTCTGACCTTGAAATATCAATTTGAAAAGATCAGCACCGCAAGCAGCAACAGGACAGCTTCCAACCCTTCGCCCAGCGCCCCGTAGGTATCGCCGGTCAAACCGCCGAGCTTGGCATTGATTCGTCGAGCGGCCCAAGTTCCCGCCGCCCAGGCGATAAAGGGAGACAGGCCGATAAACAGCAGCGATCGCAGCAAAGCCGATTCCTCCATTCCTCCCAGCAACACGAGCAAAGTGAGCAGCAACACTACAACGGATATCGTCACCGCCATGATGGTGCTCCCCCAGGCATCCCGTTCACTGAAGCCGTGGAATTGCGCAGCCAATCCCTCACCTTGCCGGGCCATGGGCCAGCGGTGCATCGCCCGGGTCATAAACCACCGGCTCCACAGAGGTGCCAGCCATATCGCCAGCCCTGACGTCAGCAGGCCCCCTTGGAAGAGCGAGGTCAGCAGCGAGGCTTTGAGCATCAGCAATAGGACGCAGGCCAGCACGCCCATGGCGCCTACCCGGCTGTCTTTCATGATCTCAAGCATCTTGTCGCGTGACCGGTAGCTCAGCAGTCCGTCGGCCGTATCCATCCAACCGTCCAAATGCAAACCTCCAGTTAATCCAACCCAAATCAATAAGGAAAGGATGGCTGCCGGGTACGAAGGAAGCAGCCAGTCGGCAAGCAAGCCGCCTGCCCAGACGACAGCGCCGATTGCTGCTCCGACAAGCGGATAATAGGGGATACTGCGCCGCAGCAAGTCCGTTGTAAAATCCAGTTCAGCCCGTACCGGAAAGCGTGACAGAAACTGGAAGGCCGCCAAGATCGGCTGCAGAGCTCCATGCTTACCCGCCCCGGAGGGCGCTTTGTGCTCTGGTCCGTTCGTCATAAGCGATACTCCCTGCTTTTCAACTCGATGGGGATGCCGGCGGTAACCAGAAACACCTGATCCGCGATTGACGCTATTTTTCGGTTCAACTGCCCGGCCCAATCCCGATATTGTCGGCCAAGCGGATACTCCGGCACGATTCCGCTGCCAACCTCGTTTGTAACCATCACCAAAGTGCCGACAAAAGCCTCGACCGCAGCGATCAACCGCTCAATTTCCCGCGTCATAACGGCGTCCACAGCATCGGCCCCTTCTCCTGCCCCAAGCAGCACGTTCGACAACCACAACGTCAGGCAGTCGATCAACACCACGGGACCGGCGACTTCGGCAGCCGTGCTCTCCTTCGCAACCGGCCGTTCACCCAACTTATGCAGCAGCTCTGCAAGTTCGAGCGGCGCTTCATGCGTCGTCCAGTTGAACCCGCTTTGCTCCCGCTGGAGCTGATGCAGACGGATGCGTTCTTTCATCTCGTCGTCAAAAGCTTGCGCCGTTGCGACGTAATCCGCGGATGTTGCCTGTTTCATGACCCAACGTTCAGCAAACGTGCTTTTGCCGCTGCGGGCTCCGCCGGTCACCAGGATCTTCATCACTTGATCCCCCCGCCATTTTCTTCACCGGACGCGACACCCGCGCTTTCGAACGTCGCCATTTCGGCAACGATCCGGCATGCTGCATCAACGAGGTGAAGCGCCAGTACGCCGCCTGTGCCTTCCCCAAGCCGCATGTCCAGCTCCAGCATTGGGTTCAGGCCTAGCGCCTGCAGAAGCGCACGATGTCCCTGCTCGTGGGAGACGTGGGATGCGATGAGATAGTCGGCGGCTTTCGGCTCAAGGCGCACCGCTAGCAGCGCGGACACAGTAGAAATAAAGCCGTCGATCACGACGGGACAGCGATGAGCCGCAGCTCCCAGAATAACGCCGGTCATTCCGGCAATCTCCAGGCCGCCGACCTTAGCCAGCACGTCCAGCGGATCGTTGGCATCTGGACGGTTTACCTCCAGTGCCCGCTCCACGACGGAAATTTTGTGCCGAAGCCGTTCATCGTTGACCCCGGTTCCACGACCAACGCTCTGCTGCGGTGCGATCCCCGTCAGGCTGCTCATAATTGCGGCGCTAGCTGTAGTATTACCGATGCCCATCTCCCCTGTGACAAACAGTCGAACGCCTTGAGACACTGCATCAGCGACCACCTCAGCCCCAACGCGAATGGCAGCTTCAGCTTCCTCCCGGCTCATCGCCGGTCCCTTAGCCATATTTCCTGTCCCGTAACGCAGCTTACGTTGCAGCAACCCCGGGTGCGACATTTCTGCATTTACCCCGATATCGACGCAAACGACATCGGCTGAAGCTTGACGTGCCAGCACATTTACGGCAGCGCCTCCGGCCAAAAAGTTATGTACCATCTGGGGTGTCACTTCCGCCGGAAACGCGCTGACCCCTTCCTCACAGACCCCGTGATCCGCTGCCATCACGATCACCGACCGTTTGTCAAACACAGGACGGACTTTCCCCGTGATCCCTGCCAGCTTCACTGCCAATCCTTCCAACTTCCCGAGACTTCCCGGCGGCTTCGTCAACTGGTCCAAATGGACCTGCGCCGCTTTCATCGCTGCTTCGTCCAAAGGAGTAATTGCTTGCGCAAGCTGTTCGACTGAATTGTATGCCATAACCATATTCCCCTTTTCTGTATTACTGACTCGTACCCTTAACCTAAACTTGCCCGGCGCAGCAATAGCTGCGGAACGTCCGAATCCGGATGAACCACTTGATGGGCCTGAACTCCAAATACGGTTTCAACCAGCTCCGGTGACAAAATGCCGTCCGGCGCGCCTTGCGCCACAATTTGCCCGCCGCTCATCACTAAGAGATGGCTGCAAAACAAGGCAGCCAAATTCAAATCATGCATCACTGAAACGACGGTAAGTCCGGCATCGCGCTGCCATTCGGCCACCAGCTCCATAAATTGCATCTGGTAACGCAAATCCAAATAGGTTGTTGGTTCATCGAGCAGCACCAGCTCGGGCTGCTGAGCCATCACCTTCCCAAGTGCTACCCGCTGGCGTTGCCCCCCGCTAAGCGCACTCAGCGGACGATGCTCCAGCTCCTTCAGGTCGAGACGTTCCATAATTCCATCAATGAGGCGTTCGCCTGCCTTCGCCCCGCCGATCTCCTTGCCGCGCCAATCCTGATGGGCGAACCGCCCCATTTCCACCACTTCACGCACCGTAAAAGCCACAGCCGGAAGCCCGTCCTGCTGAAGGACGGCGACCTTGCGCGACAGCTCCTTGCGCGAATACGACGAAAGCGGTCGTCCGCTCAACGCAATCTCGCCGGCATCCGGCTTCTCCACGCCGGAGATCAAGTTGAGCAAGGTTGTTTTGCCGCTGCCGTTGGGTCCAATCAAGCCCCAAAACTCACCGGAGCCAACCTGCCAGTCCACACCGTGAAGCACCTCCAGCCGGCCAAACGCCTTGGCAACCCCAGACACCTTGATCAACGCAGCTCCTCCTCCCTCTGTTTCTTCTTCCGATACAACAGATACCCAAAGAAAGGCGCCCCCACAAAGGCGGTGACGATGCCCAGCGGGACCTCCGTTGGAGCCAGCAGCGAGCGAGCCGCCAAGTCGCTCCACATCATAAATATCCCGCCGCCCAGCGCCGACAAAGGAATGATCAGCCGATAATCCGGGCCGGTGATCAGACGGATCATATGCGGAACGACCAGGCCTACGAATCCGATTACCCCTGACACGGATACCGCAGCCGCCGTCATCAGTGTAGCAACGAGCAACACAGCTAGTTTGGTTCGTTCTACGGCCATCCCGGAATGGGAGGCTTGACGTTCACCTAAAGTCAGCAGGTTCAAATGTTTAGCCCGGCTCCAAAGGAATAAGGCTCCCAGCAGCAAATACGGCAAAAGGATGGCCGTATACGACCATCCGCGCAAGCTTAAACTGCCCATCGTCCAATAGTAAATTTCATTAATGGTTTTCTTCGACATTGCCGTTAAAAAGGAGACAACAGCCCCTAGGAACGATTGCATCACGACGCCGGACAAAACCAGACTTTCAATCGGCAGCCGTCCGTTCTCTCTAGCCAGCCAAATCACGATCCATAACGTAACCGCCCCCGCCAGGAACGCAACCATCGGAAGCGTAAAGATCCCAAACAGGGAAAACTGCCATCCGAAAAAGATCAGCACCGCCGCACCGATTGCCGAACCTGACGATACGCCCAGTGTAAACGGATCCGCCAGCGGGTTGCGCAGCACCCCTTGGAAGCCGGCGCCCGCTACGGCGAGCGAAGCGCCGACCAGCATCCCGAGCAGCACGCGAGGCAACCGGACCTGGACGACGATTTGCTCGGCTGCCGTCGTCCAATCCGGCGTGATCAGGCGGTCTAACCCCGGGAGCCTGTGCAGCAAGATCGCCGCGATTTCTCCAGCAGGCACATAAACGGAGCCGATGCCGATGCAGAGCAGCAGCGTCACAACCAGGAGCAAGAGCCCGATGACTCCGTATCCGGCGAATTTGCCGCGCTTCATGGCTGGATCAAATCCGGGTGAACCGCCTTGGCCACTTCAATCAGCCCTTGCGTGACGCGAGGGCCCGTACGGCTCAGCAGGTTATCGTCCAGAGCGATAATGCGGTTCTCCTTCACGGCCGTAATTTGGTCCCAGCCTGAACGGCCTTTGATGATGTCCGCTAACGTCTTGTTATTTTCGTCAACAACGCTTTTCGCGTATAAAATGACGTCCGGGTTCGCTTGGATAATTTGTTCCTCATTGATCTCGGACCATCCCTTGACATCGGAAGCAACGTTGATGCCGCCAGCTAACGTGATCATCTCATCCATGAATTCGCCTTTGCCAACCGTCCATCCCGGAGAAAACTCGATGTAGACCTTCTTCTTCTGGTCTTCACTTAGCGAAGCTACCGCATCAGTTACCGTTTGGACCTCTTCCTTCATCTTGCCGACCACTTCAGCAGCTTCAGCCTGATGGTTGGTAATTTCGCCGATCGTCCGAATATGCTCCATTACTTCGTTGATCGTCTTCGGATTGGACTGGAACACTTTATATCCCATATCCGTCAAGTTTTTGACCGTTGCTTCATCGATCAGGCTCGCCGCAAGAATTAGGTCCGGCTGCGCCGCCACGATTGCCTCGACATTCACCTGGAACCCGCCCATCCGCGGTTTGTCCTTCACCGCTTCAGGATAATCATCCAGGTCGGATACGCCAGCGACTTGCTCGTCCAGTCCCAGTGCAAACAGCGTTTCCGTCTCCGAAGGCGCCAGCGAGACGATACGTTCCGGCGCGGCTTCAAACGTAAACTCTTTACCGGTAGAATCAGTGACGGTATAAGGGTAAGTCGTCTCTTGTGCCGCCGAATTGTCCGCCGCCGCGTTCGTTCCAGCGTTTTGCGTCGGTTGTGCAGCGTCCGCTGTGTTCCCTGTCCCCGGGGTGACGGCGTTATTGTTACCGCAGGCCGCAAGCACCAGCAGCAACGCCAGCAGCCACAGGCTTCCTAGTCTTCTCCAGTTTTTCATCTCCAGATCTCCCCTTGCTTTATTTTTCAGTAAATAAAGAAACGCCTTGTGTTCCAGCGGTACGTTGTGCAGCCGGCGGCGAAGAAGTCCGGCTAACCCTCTACCGGCACAAAGAAAAAACCCCAATCCTAGCGGATGGGGTTACGTCTACAAAGTCATGCTGTGCGCACGCAAAGCGGAGAGACTCCACGATGGCAGCGCCAAGCCATGATGCTCTTGGCAGAACGTTATCCTTTCCTCGAAGGACCGTCTTGAATTCCCGTGGCAGGTCTCCTGACTTCCAGGTCTCGACGAAAACTCGCCTTCCCATCTCCCTTCGCGGGCGACAGTGGCATCATGAGCTCGTCCCTGTTTACAGTGGCGGGACCGTGCCGGATTTGCACCGGCTTCCCTTTTAACCCGAAGCGGTACGGCATGCTTCACCGTTGCTCCAGGACCTACGGGCACAAATTGTACGCTTGTCTTAAGGCTTTCTTCTCTATTGGATTATAGGGGAAAAGCGGAGGACTGACAATAACTAATCCGTTATTCCTTTGTTTAGCCCCGTTCTAAAGACAAATCGGCTCCCAGGACACCAATGACTTCACCTTCCCGGACAATCGGCACGGCCAGCGTCATGCAACGCCGCTTGGTGATCGCGGAGATATACACTTCGGAGACAACCGTCTCTCCGGCAATCGCCTGGCGGAACCAGTCCCGTCCTTTGGCGTTAAGCAAGCCGGCTTCCGGAATGGATACGATAAAAGAGCCGTCCTTGCGGTTCGACCAGGCCGCTTCTAGACCAGGCTCTGCGGCTAACAGCTGCTCCAGTGCAGCCCGGTGACTAGCCGGCTCCAGCATGCGGAAACCTGGCTGTTCGGCTGCCTCCAGCAGCTTCCGGGCATAGGCTTGACCAAGGGCCACCGCGTCTTCGCCACCGGCAGCCGGATCCGCCCCGGAATGGACGGAGTTCAATGATACCATCAGTTCGCCCTGGGCCCGATCCAAGCCCACGACCACCGTCTGCAGCTTGGAAATATGCTCTCGCTCCGATTCCATCCGAGCCAGCGCTCCCTCCACATGGGTGATGCTCCGATTGAGAGCCTCATGCACCTCGCTTAGCATCGCCTCCATATTCCGCGTCAGCTCGGCTTGTTCCCGGCTTCGCTGTCCCGCCTCGGCAACCAGCCCGTTCACCTCTGCCACTTCATTCGCAATGAACCGGATGTCCTCCCCCATTCGCTTCATCAGCGAAATTCCTTCCAGGGCCGAGTCACGTCCCTCTATCAGCGTGGACTTCACACGCTCGACATCCGCCGAGATTTGCTGGAACAACGGGGCGGAGGAGTTGATCGCCCTGGTGCTTTGATCCGCCAACTGGCGCATGCGCACGGCGACGACATCGAAACCTTTCCCCTGCTCGCCCAAACGAGCCGCCTCGATCGACGCATTCAGCGCAAGCAACGCGACCTCTGCCGCGATCTCCTCCAAGCTCCGATACAATGCGCCCAGCTTCCGGGTGTTCCCCTCCAGATCCTCCATCGGCCCCACGATCGACTCTTGGGATTGCGCCAAAGAACGAATGGTGCCGTCTACGGTTTCGAGCGCTCCCGCCATACGCATGGCCTCGGCTCGAGTGTTTTCGCTGCGGGTAAGCAAATGCCCCGCTGCGTCATGGATTTGGGAGGCCGAGGCCGCCACCTCTTCCATTGCCGCCAGGCTCTCCTGCACCTGTTCCAGCGAACGTTCGCTGCTTTGCTTGAGCTTCAGATCCTCGGCCGCTGCAGTATCGGCTAATCGTTGCAGCTGCTCGAGGCTCTCGCTCACTTCGCCAACCGCCGCCTGCAGTCGATCCGCCGCCACTAGCGACTCATTGAATACTGCCGTCCAATCAGTTTCCTCCCGCTGGGATTCACCTGTCCCCGAAGGAGAACGCTTGCCCGCCAGCGCCCCGCCTCCCAGTGCTGCCCGCAGGCCGGTTCCAAAGAACAACGAAGACCCCAAGCTGAGCAAAGTAAATAGCACAAGGCAGGGGATATACCATGGCGTCTTTGCCCATAACGCACAAACAGCCAGGACCGCCGTGAAGCCGACACTAAGCCAAGCAGCGATTCTTCCCAACCTTTCGTTCCGATTCATACTCCCACCCCTGATATGTAAATTTTGCTAACATTATAGAATAGGACTAAAGGTATAGAAAGGAAAAATTTAGGCATTCCGAAGTTGGGTGCAAATAATCGACGGAATTTTGTAAATAAAAAAGAGGAATGTAACACAACACGTCACATTCCTCTTTGAACAACCCATACCATCCTATATCTTGGGTGCAATCTTGCGGCATCCTCTCTCGTCTATTCGTTCATTCTCCCATTGTACACCAGAACAGAACGCTCTTCCCTACTTACTCCGCTTGCCGCTGCTGGCCAGCAAGATGTTAATATTCTGCTGCTGCCGGTATTCATTCGGCGTGACATGATACTTCTTACGGAACATCTGCGCGAAATGACGAATGTCCTGATAGCCGAGGTACTCCGCAATCTCCCCGACCTTCAGCTTCGGGTTTAACAACAGCTGCTTGGCTTGCTCCAGACGGAGCGAGGTCACATATTCCTTGTAGCCAAGTCCGACCTTCTGCTTAAACAACTGGCTGAAATACGCCGGGTTCAGGAAGACGATGGAAGCGACCTTCTCCAAAGAAAGCTCCTCGTTGTAGTGCTCCTTGATATATTGAAGGGCGACTTCGATCGCTTTCTCCCCGCTACCCTTCGGCGGATCCAGCAAAGCAACCGGCGAGTCGGAAGCCTGCTTCATCCGCATGACCACCTGCGGCACAGATTGAAAATCGTTGTTTAAGCCGGAATGCACAATTTGAAAAGGCACCTTCAAATAGTGCTGCAAATGCGCCTTCACTTCCTCCTGAAACCGTTCGATCCGCTCCGGCTCCCGCGGCGTGATCAGACCCAGCAGGCTTTGGCGGTCATAGCTCACGACAAACCCTCGGCCGTGGCGCTCAATCAGTTCGGACAACACATTTTCGACGATAAAATGCTCCAGCCGCACGTTTTTGTCCCCAGCATCCATCTGAACCATCATCAAATAAAAGCTTTGATAGTCCTCCATAAACGGCGTCAAATCCAGGTTCCCGATATCTAACCCCGAGGCTAATCGCTGAAATACGCCCTCGCGCAAATATTTCAGATTGGCTTTTAAGAGCTCCTCTTCCTTCGTCTGCTCGCTTTCCTCGCGAACCTCTGCGGCCAGGGTGCTGATAATTTCCTGCAGGCGCGTTTTCCCAATCGGCTTCAGCAAGTAATCGCGGGCCCCCAGCCGCACCGCCTCCTGGGCATAGGCGAATTCGCTGTGCGCAGAGATCACCACCCACTTCACCCGAGGAAATCGGCGTTTCGAAATCCGCATAAATTCCAGTCCGTTCATACCCGGCATCAAAATATCAGTGAGCACAATGTCGAATCGCTTCTCGCCCATCAGCTTCGCGGCTTCCTCTGCCCCTTCAGCCAGTTCAACCCCATACTCCGGATAAATCCGGTTGATCGTTCGCTTAATGCCTTCGCGAATCGCCCGTTCGTCATCCGCAATCAAAATATTCATGTTGCAACGTCCCCCTCCATCGGAAGCGGCAGCACGACGGCTACCCTGGTTCCTTGATCAGGAATGCTCTCGATCTCCAAACCGTAACGTTCACCGAACATATGTTGAAGACGGCGGTGCAAATTTTGCAGCCCAATGCCGCTGCTGCCCGTACCGGATTCCTTCGGACCGGGGCCGTTGATCGACTGCTTCAACCAGGCAAGCCGTTCGGCCGTCATCCCGTTGCCGTTGTCCTCCACCACGATTTTCAGCACATCTCCAACCTCTTGGGTATATAACTTAAGCACACCTTGGCGTTTAAGCGATTCTAACCCATACTTCACTGCGTTTTCGATAATCGGCTGAACGGTCATCTTGGGCAGCCGAATGTCCAGCCAACGTTCATCGATGGTCTTCTCCACCCGAAGCCGGCCCTCCAGCCGGATCAAAATAATCGTCAAATAATGGTTAATCTGCTCCAGCTCTTCGCGCAGCGTAACCTTGGCTCCATCCTTCCACTCACTGCTGTAGCGAAACATCGAAGACAGCGACAAGACGAGCTCGCCTAGCCGGTCGTTCTCCTTCTCATCCAGCATCCAGTAGATCATATCCAGCGTGTTATACAAAAAATGCGGATTCACCTGCGACTGCAGCGCTTGCAGCTCGGCGTTTTTTTCGCTGACCGAGGAAATTTTCACCCGTTCGATCAGCTCCTCGATGCGGCTGACCATTCGGTTAAAGGACGCGACGAGAATGTTGATCTCCTGGTAGGAGGAGACGTTCACCATCCCGCGGAAATTCCCTATTTCCACCTGTCGCATCTCGCGGATCAGCTTCTTCAGCGGATTGGCAATTGTCCGCGACACAATGCTGGCGACGACGGCGGAGACGATGATCAGGATCGAAATGACGATCAGCAAATACCGCTTCGTTTCCAATAACTCTACATTCAAATCCTGCCGGGGAGTCACGCTGACCACCGACCAGTCGGAAAAAGGCAGACGGGACGCCACCGTGATCCCCGAACCCTCCTGCTCTACAACCAAGTTGCGGGCTGCATCCAGCTTCGGGAGGTCGTCCAGCATCGGTGCCGGTTCGGTCAACGAGGAGACAACTTGGCCTTGCTGATTGACGAGATAGACCTCGCTATGCTCGCCCAGCTTGAGATTATCCAAAGCATCCAGCACCGGCCCCGGGTTCACCTCGTAAAGCACAATGCCTATCGGTTTATGCTCGTTTAAATCGTAAATTTGCCGGCCAAAGGCAAACACCGGGCTGTCCTCGGCCAAATCGATCAGCGAATGGGAATAGACGCCCAACCATACCAGTTTCCCGGATGAATTGCGGAGCTGGTGATACCAATCCTCCTCGGGATAAGAAGGATCCAGCACATTCATCGAGTTGCCGTAGTTGTATATCTTCCCTCGGTTGGTAATGACGTGAATGCCCACCAAATCGTCACGGGAATAAAAGATCGCTCCAATAATGTTCGTAATCGATTGTTCGTTAATATAGGCTACCGCCGGCTCGTCGGTTTTTTCGTTCAGCAGGCGGATCATCTCAAAATTGTTCGTAATCGACTTCGACAAGCTGTCGTATCCTTCATAAAGCAGGCTAAACAACCCAACGGTCTGAGCGACGTTCTTCTGCGACAGGTCGCTGATTTTCTCGTGATACTGCTCCGTCGTCCGGCTGTAGTAGAGCACGCTGACGATCAGCAAAATGCCCGACATACAAAAAAGAAACAGCAAAAACAACCGATGGTTTATGGAATGAAAGCTGTTTCGCAACTGTTTTCTCCCTCCCAACCCCGTGTCCTGCTGCTCCTTCATTATAAGATGGCGTCCTTATTTTGCAAGCGCAATCTTTACCCTTTTACTGCTCCGGCTACCATTCCTTTCGTAATTTGGTTCGACAGGAAGAAATAGATCAAAATGACCGGTAGCGCCCCCATCACAAGGAAAGCGCCGATGGCTCCGTAGTTTACAGAATATTGGCTGACGAATGTATATACCCCAAACGGCAGCGTCTTCAGTCTCTCCGACGAAATGAACGTGGCGGCCAAGATGTATTCGTTCCAAATCGTGATAAAGGTTAAAATACAAACCGTCATCATTGGCGGGACGGACACCGGCAAAATAATGCTGCGGAAAATCCGATAAATGCTCGCTCCGTCGATAAACGCCGATTCCTCGATTTCCGCCGGGATGCTCTTCATAAACCCGCTGAGGATAAAGACGGAGATCGGGGTGGAAAAAGCGATATACGGCAAAATCAGCGACAGATGCGTATTTAGAATATCGACATTTTTAAAAATCACCATCAACGGCAGCAGCGTAGCCTGCATCGGAATCATCATCCCCATCAAAAAGATGGTCATGACCATGTTCCCATACCGCCAGCGGAACCGCGAAATCGCATACGCCACCATCGAGCTGAGCAGAATGACGCAGATCATGGTGATCCCGGTAACGATCACGCTGTTGGATAAATATTTCAAATAGCTCCCCGACTCGTAGGCGTCTTGATAGTTGTGCCACTGCAGCTCTTTCGGCAAGGCGAAGAAGCTCCCGCCCATAATCTCCTCATTCGTCTTCAAGGAATACAGCAGCAACCATAACAGCGGGTACAGCTGGGTAACGACCGGAATCGCAAACAGCACGTAGACGATTCCTTTTTTGACTTTTCGCATGAACCTCGCCTCCTTTGCTAGCTGTATTTGCGCTCAAGCTTGTTGAAGATGGAATTGATGATCGCCGTGCATGTGAGGCACAACAGAACCAGGAACGTAGCGATCGCGCTGCCGTACCCGTATTTCAAAGACAGAAACGAGCTGTTGTACATATGCGTGGAGATGACGTCGGTGGCATGCGCCGGTCCGCCTGCGGTCATCACCATGACGAGGTCGAACGCCTGCAACGAGCCGATAAACGCCAGGACGATCGATATTTTGAAGATCGGGACGATCAGCGGCATCGTGATGTAACGGTCTGCTTTGAACCCTTCCGCCCCGTCGATTTTTGCAGCTTCATAGATTTCATCCGGAATGTTCTGCACCCCGGTATATTGAATGAGCAAATGATAGCCGAAATACTGCCACAGTGACACGAAATACAGACTGTACATTGCGATTTTCGGCTCAGTCAGCCAATTATGCGTCCAACTGTCCAGACCTAAGGCGATCAGCACGCCGTTCAGCATGCCGCCCATCGAGGTCGGGTTATAGATCGTTTTCCAGAGTTGTCCGATAATAACAACCGATAAAATGACCGGCGTAAAATAGATCGACGCCAGCGTATTCCCCTTTTTCAAATAACGGCTAAGCAATATAGCAAAAAACAAGCAAAGCGGAATCTCCAGCATGGAGGCTACCGCATAAAGCAGCGTTCTCCGGACCGACGGCCAGAAGACCGGGTCGTTCCAGAACATATCCCGGAAATTGGACAGCCCCGTAAACTTCGGGGTGGTGATCCCGTCCCAGTTCAACAGGCTGGTCCCAAACGACACGAGTATCGGAACAAACACCAAGCACACATACAACAACAGACAAGGCAATACGAAGACGGCTATTGTGCGTGCGGGCACCTTCAGTACTTTCATCTCTCCGCCCCCCAATAGAAATGCGATGCGAAGAAGCGCTCTAGCACGAATGCTGTTAAGGGCTACTTCGCATCGATGGAAAGGTAACTTTTTGTAAAAAGATCAGGTAGGGTTATTGGCTCAAGGAATTACTGCTTGTTGGCTTCATAGGCGGTTTGATGCTCTTTGGCCACTTGAGCGGAATCCACTTGCTGCACGAACAAGTTTTGGATGCTGCTGAGGTGGACTTGCGCCGTTGCCGGGTTCATCGTATTGTCGAACGCCAGGTCGCCGCCCTTCACTTTGTTGAACAATTCAGCAACTTCGATCGCCAGATCAGAGTAGCCTGCGGCTTTCAGGTCACCGTCAACTTTTTGACCAAGGCCAACCGCGTTTTTGTTCTCAAATTGCTTCTTCGGGAAGTTCAGCGCAAAGAAGTTCAAGAAATCCTTCGTTTCTTGCAAATGCTCGCTGTTCGCCGATACCGCGAACGCACTGCCCGGCGCTAGCATAAACTCATTGGGGTCTCCTTTGCCGTTAACCGTCGGGAACGGGAACGCTCCCACTTTACCTGCAACGGACGAAGCGTCGATGGCCCCGGTTTCCCAAGAACCGATGACCCACATAGCCGCTTGACCGGATTTGAAGATGTTACCGCCTGCCGTAGCGTCAATCGAAGTTGCGCCGTCCGGGAAGGCACCGGCTTGCACCAGCTCTTGGAACTTGTCAACAGCTTCGATGAAGGCCGGATCTTCGAACGTTTTCTTTCCGTCCATGACGTCCTGCAGGAAGCCTGGGCCGCCGTTTGTACGAAGCAGAATGTTCATGAACAGGAACGAACCGGTCCAGGAATCCTTCTCCCCGATCGCCAGCGGCGTGATGCCTTTTTCTTTGAAAATCTTCACGTCAGCCAGGAATTCGTCGAACGTTTCCGGGACTTTCGTGATGCCGGCTTGCTCGAACAGTTCTTTGTTATAGTAAACGACCTCGATGTTGTTGCCGTCTGGCAGCGCATAAACGTTGCCGTCGAAGCTGTAATAATCAAGCAGCCCCTCTTGGTACGTGTCTTTCAGCCCGTTTTGATCCAACATGTCGTTCAGCGGCGCCAGCAGGCCGGCGTCCACGAACGGTTTCATTTGCGCCGCCGGATTCACGATCGTAATATCCGGAACCTCTTTGGAGGCTGCTTGCGTTTTTAGCTTGATTTTCTGCTGGTCGGTATTCAGCGTGTCGAGCTCGATATGGATGTTGGGATGCGCCGCTTCATACTCTTCGACCAGCGCATGGATCGTTTTATAGGACGGGGTTGCCGGGTCCGGGTAAATATTTTGGAACGTGATGGTGATTTTCTCGCCGCCGCTCCCGCTCGTTGCCCCGTTGCCGGCCGGCTCGTTCGCCGCCGCGTCGTTCTTCGCCCCGCCGCCTCCGCACGCCGACAAACTCAGCGCCAACGCGGCGGTTAAAGCGATGGCGGATGTTCTCTTCCAATGCTTCTTATTGAACATTAAATCATGCCCCCTGTGTTTAGGATAAAACCATTATTATGCCTTTAAGCGCTTTCAACAAGGCGCGAACTTCAGGGATCCGGTTGGTTTTTTTTAGGTATGTAGAATTTCCCCTGTTTCCTTGGATTTGGGAATGAAGGGGGCGGGGCTCCTCGTGTCGTTTAGTTGTCATGCATCATCTTCCGAAAACCGGAAGATGATGCATGACAGTCGTTTGCAATCAGGTACAACTTCAATTCATTTCTCCGATACCTTCCCTGCCGGCACTCATTCGCATTCTCAAGAGCGACGCCACCACGATCGCAATAGCGACACCAACCATCCCGACCCAGGTAATGGATGGCAGAGACACCCGTTCGATCATGACGCCGCCGATTGCAGCCCCCGCAGCCATGGACAACTGCATCATGGATTGGTTCAGGCTCAGCATGATTCCAGAATAATTCGGTTCAATCCGAACCAAATTGACTTGTTGCGTTGGACCGGAGGACCAAGCCGCAAACGACCACAAGATCAGGAGGATGACAATCAGCTGCCACGAGTGCGTATAGGCAACGGATAGAGAGAGGAGAAGCAGCGCGATGACGTGCAAGAGCAATCCCCCTGACAGTGTCGGGAACACCCCCCATTTATCCGCGCTGAAACCGCCGAATTTGGATCCGAGCAGGCTGGCGATGCCGAAAGCCAACAGCACTCCGCTCAATATCCCTTCCTTCAATCCGGCAACATCCAGCAGATACGGTGAAATGTAGGTGTAGGCGATCGAGTATCCGCCGAGCCAGAAAAAGGTAATCGCAAGCCCCAGCGCTACGTTGCCGTTTTTCAAGAAGGCAAGCTGCTTGGACAACGGCATCGGTTTATCCCCTTGAACTCGGGGGATGATGGCGTACAGAACGAACATAACCACCAGACCGGCCAGTGCCAATATACCAAAAACCGATTTCCATCCGAGTTGTGATGCAACGATACGTCCAAGAGGCACGCCGATAATCAAGGAGGCCGTAAAGCCCATCACCACGGTAGCAATCGCGCTGGCTTGTTTGCCGGGGGCGGCAATTTTCGCAGCGATGTCCAATGCGGTTACCACAACCATTCCCGCGCCCAGAGCCATGATGACGCGAGCTGCGAGAAACGAGGCATAGCCAGGTAAAACGAAAGACAGGATATTCCCGATCACGAAGATCCCCAGCGCCCAAACCAGCAGTTTTTGTCTTTCCACCTTGGCAGTCAAAGCCATCAGAATCGGGGTGCCAATGGCGTACACAAAAGAAAAAAACGTGACCAACTGCCCCGCGGAAGTAACGGAAATCCCCAGGGTATCCGAGATCTTATCCAAGATGCCGGAAATAACGTACTCGGAAGTACCCACCAAAAAAGTAACTAATGCCAATAAATAGACTTTCCACGTGCTAGACAATACGTTCACTTCTCCTTCTTTTTGTTGTATGAATCGTTACCGACATGAGGATCCTTTTGATAAATTCATATATCGCAATATGTCGATCTGTTGGGCCGAAAAAAAACTGAATACGTTTGAGGTATTCAGTTCAGATTAGAGTTTCTGATTTAAGAAATCAGCTAATTCGCTTATTTTCTCTTCGTTGCGTTTGTAGTACGTATATTTGCCGATTCGCTCGGTTCGAATCAGTCCGGCCCGTTGCAGAATGGACAAATACTGCGACGCTGTCGACTGTGTCATGTTCAACTTATCCGTCACTTGACTGACACACACCCCGATTTCCCTCATATCCACTCCTTCATGGGGCACAAAATGTTTTTCGGGCTCCTTCAGCCACTGCAAAATCTGTAACCTCGACTCGTTAGACAACGCCTTGAACACTTCAATTGGATCCATGTCTTGTATTATATCTACATTTTGCGATATGTCAATCTAATCTTTAATGCCCCATAAACCAAGTTCTAAGCCTATTTTAAAACCTCATTCAATGAAACGCTGCGGTGATAAAATCCATAAGCCGAAGCTCATTCGCGGACGCCGCTGCAGTTTGCGGCAGGAGGGCTGCGGGAAGTGATGTATTTCGGAGGACTGGACGCGGTCGGCTCGAACGCCTTCGTTTGTGGGGCGTCGCCGTGGGATTTTTGGTCCTGCTGCTCGCTTCCGGATTGAAGGCCGGTCGAGCGACAGATGCGCCCCCTACTTCTGTTACAGGGGATTAAAATAGTGTGGTGGCATAATCAGCAATAAGCGCTTTAGAGTAGGTGCTTCTTTCGTGAGACCGTTTGGTGCGTTTGATGTTTTGGTGCCGAACTCATATTGTATTTTATACAACATTTTGGGCCCATGGGGGAGCTGCCAACCGCAAAATGCTGTATTTCGTACAGCAATTCACAGTATTATGGGCCCTCCCCCGCAAAAATGCTGCACTTTCTGCAACATTATGGCCAGAACCCCTGAAGACCAGGGAAAATGTTGTACAATCTACAACTTTTCAACACGGGACGCTTCGGCCAGAAGTTGATAGGAGAGCAACCGTTCCTCGTAATCGGGGATCAGCGATACGATCAGGAACTCGTCGTTGCGGCACTTCTGTTGCAGGTTTCCCAATTGTTCTAGGACTTGCTTGGCTGTCCCGGAAAACCCTTGAAAAGGCGCCCCTCCGCGGGCGCGGAATCCCTCCGCCGCCTGCGCCGCCAAAACCTCCGCCCGGGCTTCGGTCTCCGCGCAAATCACGCTGACGGCAAGCATGGCGGAGGGCTCGGCTCGGTGGACGGAGGGGCGGAAGGTATCGCGGTAGGCCCGCAGGACTTCGGCTCCGTCACTGTCGCTCATAAATTGGCCGAAGACATATCCCGTTCCGAGTTCGGCCGCATACCCCGCGCTTTTGACATTCGTGCCGAGCATCCAGAGTTCAGGCGGAAGCTGGGGGACCGGCCTTGCGGTTACGGGATGGTCCTCGTAGCGATAACGATCCGCAAGCAGGTCGGAAAGCTCCTTGGCCAGTTGCGGATAACGCCCGACCCGTTCCAGAAAATTGCCGCTTAAAGCCATCGACGCGTGCGCCTCCCCGCCGGGGGCTCTCCCGATCCCGAGATCGATGCGCCCCGGATACAGGGCCGCCAGCAGCCGGAAGTTTTCCGCGACCTTCAGCGGACTGTAATGCGGGAGCAATACGGCGCCCGACCCCAGACGGATCCGGCGGGTAGCCGCTCCAATCGCCGACAGCAGCACCTCCGGCGCCGCGCTGGCCAATGCCTCCATATCGTGATGCTCCGCCGTCCAATAGCGCAGATATCCCCTTTCTTCCGCTTGCCGCGCCAACCGGATCGCTTGTTCGAGCGCCGCCTCTGCCGTTGTCTCCGGGAGCTTCGGCACCAAATCCAGCACGCCAAGCTTTAGCTTCATCTTCATCTCAGACTCATTCATCATGCCCCTCCTTCTCCATATCAGGTTCGCCTTCCCCATGAAAGAACAAACGTTGAACGCCGCCCGGCCCAACCCGGGTGTCCCAGAAACCCAGACCCGGCTGCAGCAGCGAGCAAAGCATCGAGATCACGCCGCCGTGGGTCACGATGAGCAGACGTACGGACTCAGCGGGTTGTGAAGCGGGTTGCGGCGAAGGCGGATGCAATCGCAAGGTTGGCGGCAGGAACGCCGGCTTGCGCAACGGGTCGATTGCCAAGCTGCCGGAGCCAAAGTTGGAGTTAGGGGCCTCTCCCGCTAACGCCATCGTCTGCATCAGAAGCTCCTCGCCTACTTCAGATACCCGTGCTTGAAAAGCCTGCCAGGATTCGCCCCCGGGGGGTGTTCCAGCCTGCGGATCATCGATCCAGGCGCGGTATCGCTTGTCATCCTTCAGCATCTCATACGTTTGGCCTTCCCACCGGCCGAAATTCATTTCCCGCAAACGGGGGTCCAGTTGCGCGCCGTCCAGCAGATCCGGACGGGCCCAAGCCAACGTTTCCCGGCAGCGCCGTAAATCGCTGGCATATACCGCGGCGAAGTTCACCCCCGCCAGTTCCCGGCGCAGCTCTGCCAAACTCGACGCCTCGTCCGGCAGCAGCGGCGGATCGCTGTGGCCCTGATATCGGCGTTCGGCGTTCCAGGCCGTGAGACCATGACGAACCAGCCACCATTCCGCGTTCATTTTCGTTCACCTCCCGGTCAATGCCTCGAGCCAAAATTCAAGCCCCGCTTGTTGACACAGCGGACCGAATCCGACTAAATCAAACTCCAGCTGCCGACGATCGCGATCCATGCCGCCGTTCCTGCAATGACGGTTGCATTCGCTGCCCAAAACATCAGCTTCGCCGTCTTCGCCACGTCCCCGGGCGCCAGCTCCCGGGTTTTGTCGCCCATATAGGCGCGGAACGAAACGACGCCGTGGTAGGAATTTTCCCCGCCTAACCTTACCCCGAGCGCCCCGGCTACCGCCGCCTCCGGGTAGCCGCTGTTCGGGCTCGGATGCTTGGCGGCATCGCGGCGCACCATTCGCCACGCGCCGCGGGCATCCAGCCGCAAGGCCCATGCTGCGACGTAGAGCAGCAGCGCCGTCAGCCGGGCGGGGAGGTAATTGGCGATATCGTCCAACCGGGCGGAAGCCCAGCCGAGATCGATGTATTTGTCGTTCTTGTAGCCGACCATCGAATCGAGGGTGTTCACCGCCCGATACGCCATCGCCAGCGGGGCGCCGCCCAGCAGCGCAAAAACGAGCGGCGACACGACGGCGTCGACGATGTTCTCGGCGACGGTCTCGACGGCGCCGCGCGTGATCTCCGGCGCATCCAGGTGCGCCGTGTCGCGTCCGACGATCATGCCGAGCGCGCGGCGGGCGGCGGGCAGGTCACCGCGCAGCAGGTGGCCGGCCACGTCCATCCCCGCCTCGCGCAAGCCTTTGGCGGCGATCGTCGTCCAGATGAGGGCGGCCTCCGCCGCGGCCGCCAGCCACGGGCTGACCTGGGCCAGCAGGCGCAGCAGCGCCCAGGTCACGGCAAAGCTGCCGCCGGCGACGACCAGCGGCAGCAGCACCCCCGCCGCCCGGTAGCGGCGGGGCGGGACGAGGCGGCGGACGGCCGCCTCGAGCGCGGCGATCGCCTTGCCCATCCCCACCACCGGGTGGGGAAGCCAGCGCGGATCGCCGAGCAGCCGGTCGAGCGCATACGCGACCGGCACCACCCACCACGCCGCCATCACCCGCGCGCCCCCGCTGCCGCAGCGCGCAGCGACGCGCCTACGGCGGCGTACACCAGGCGGCCCACCGTGCCGCCCAGGTCCGTCGCGGTGCCCGCGTAAGCGTGCAGAAGCGGCCAGTCGGCCCGCTGACTCACGCCAAGCGCGACCGCGTCGGTCGTGGTGCCGGTGGCCGCAAGCCCGTTCTCGGCGTCCTGCACGCCGAGATCGCCCAGCGCGGCCGTCTTGGCCTCCGTCGCCGTCATTACGGCGTTGACCATCGCCGCCGGCGTCAGCCGCCCATCCACGGCCAGCAGCACATTAATCGTTCCCGGCGTCCATGAGGCCGGGAACGTCGTCCGCCGAACGCCCGCCCGCGCGGCGTTCGACGCCCCCGCCGTCGCGCAGCAGAAGACGGCGAAATCCTCGCCACATTCCTCCGCCACCGCGGCGTAGCGCATCGGGACCGCCGTCAGCAGCCCCGCTGTCCCCTCGGCCGGGTATCCCCATTGCTCCAGCAACTCCGCAATGTCCCGCGCCGGATCGTCGCAGCGGTATTGGCGGTCTACGTAGATGTTGACCATCCGGCGCAGCCGGCCAGATCCACCGCCATAGACTGCGCTGCTCAGTCCGTCCATCTCCTCCGGCGCCTCCAGCAGCAAATGCCGCTCCCCATATTCCAGCTTTAAGCCGGGCCATACCTTGGATTCATACACTTCGCCCGGACGGGCCGCCATAAAAGGCATTCCCATCGTCATCCTTCCCTTCCTCCCAACATGAAAGTCTACCAACAACAACTTTTAATACACCTAAGTTCAATAGCACAACATCGAACGCTTACCCGTCCTTTAGCCGCGCATGATTGCTTCCAGCTCCCGCAGCAGCTTGCTGCAGGCCGGCTCATCCTTCACCGCCAGCCGGATATCCCGCTCCGTCAGCCCCGGATACATCGCGCAGCTGCGCACCAGCACCCCGCGCCGCCCAAGCGCCGTTTGCATCGTTTCGGCCGTCCACGGCTCCGGCAGCCGTACGAGCAGGAAGTTCGCTTCGCCCGGCCAGGTTTGACACCCGAGACGCGTCAGCTCACCCATCAGAAGGTCACGCTGTCGCTTCACCAACTCGATTGTCGCCTGCTCATACGAAGCATCCGCCCTCAAGCAATACTCCCCCGCCAGCAGTGCCAACGAGTTGACGCTCCAGGTCACCTGCTTGTCCCGCATGCGCTGGGCCGTCTCCGGATGCGTGATCGCGTAACCGAGCCTGAGGCCCGGAATCGCATAAAACTTCGTCATCGACCGGATCAAGATGAGATGCGGATAATCCCGAAGCTCCGGCAGCAACGTGCGGCGTTTCGGTTCCGGAATAAAGTCGATAAACGCTTCGTCGACAACCACATACGTGCCGTACCGCTCTCCGGCCGCCGCAAACCGCCGCAGTTCGTCCAAGCTGTATTGCACTCCATTGGGATTGTTGGGCTGACCGATAAACGCCAAATCCGTCTCTCGAATCAGGTCCTCCACCACCTCCGGCGCGGTCTTAAACGCCCGCGCTTCCGTTCCAAATACCAACTGCACCTGGGCACCAAACTGCTCCGAAAGCGTACGGTATTCGGAAAAGCAAGGCTCCACCACCCCAACCTTCTCCGGAGTAAGTCCCAGCAGCGCCAGTGCCATATTTTCCGCCGCCCCGTTGCCAATGACCAGCATTTCCTCCTCGACTTGAAGGTGCTCAGCCAACTGCTTGACCAGCCCGCGGTGCCCGGGATCCGGATACCGCACGATGCCGGGCAACGCCTCGCGCAGCGCATCCAGCAGTCCAGGAGGTGGCCCCAGCGGATTGATGTTCGCGCTAAAATCCGTCCATTCCCCTGCCGCCACGCCGTACCGGGCCGAAGCCGTCACCAGATCGCCGCCGTGGCCAAAAATCTCTAACTCCATCGAGCGATTCCTCTTTTCTTTCCAAAAAGTTCAGGTGTCCCCATTATCGGTGTCCCGTCTTTTTCCGTCAACAAGGAAGAACTTTGCGTTCTTTTCCGGCAAAAAACGCTGCTCCCCCTTTGGTTTCGACACCAATTGGTTTACAATAAAATCGTATGCGTGTATGACTACATCCCGGGGCCTGAGAATCAGGCGGCCGGCCGCAAAATAGGAGGATGGAGAACCATGCTGTTTATCGATAACGAAGGCATTACCGATGCGTCCGTCAATTTGGCCATCGAAGAATATGCCTTAAGACATTTGCCGCTGGAGGACGACAGCTATTTGCTGTTTTATATCAACGCACCTTCCATCATTATCGGCAAGCATCAGAACACCATCGAGGAGATCAATCAGGAATACGTTAAGGAGAACGGCGTACAAGTCGTCCGTCGGCTTTCCGGCGGCGGTGCGGTGTACCACGACCTGGGGAACCTGAATTTCAGCTTCATCACCAAGGATGACGGCGAGTCGTTCCATAACTTCCGCAAGTTTACCGAGCCGGTGGTCGCTGCGCTCAAATCCCTTGGCGTGAATGCGGAGATGACCGGACGCAACGATCTTCAGGTTGGGGAGAAGAAGATTTCGGGCAACGCCCAATTTGCTACGCGGGGCCGCATGTTTAGCCACGGTACGCTGATGTTTAATCTGAACCTCGACAACGTACAGGCCGCGCTGAACGCCAATCCGGAAAAATTCAAATCGAAGAGCACCAAATCCGTGCGCAGCCGGGTGGCCAACATCATCGACTTCCTGGATCGCAAAATGACGATCGAGGAGTTCCGCGCTGAGCTGCTGCGGCATATTTTTGGCATGGAACCGCACGAAGTGCCTCAATATAAGCTGACGGAAGCGGATTGGGCAAAAATCCATGAAATTTCCGAGCAACGCTACAAGAACTGGGATTGGAACTATGGTTTGTCGCCGGAGAGCAATGTGAAGCACGCGAAAAAATTCCCCGTCGGCATTATCGATCTGCGCATGAACATCAAGGACGGACATATTCAGAACATTAAGATTTACGGCGATTTCTTTGGTGTCGGCGACGTCGCCGATATCGAGGACAAGCTGAGAGGCGTAAAATATGAGGATTCGGCTGTACGGGATGCGCTCGCCGGCGTTGACGTGAAGCACTATTTCGGCAACATTGAGCTGGACGAATTCATCGGGCTGATTTTCCTTGAAGATTGACGAGCATCCGGCTTCTACTTTTATGAAAAAGCCTGCCGCGAACCGCACGCGCCTGGCGGATTTGGCGCTGTTGTTCGTGGCGTTCATGTGGGGCTGCACCTTTCTGATCGTTCAGCATGCGGTCCGGGTGCTCCCGCCCCTGGCTTTTAACGGCATCCGTTTTATCGGGGCAGCGCTGCTGCTCGCTTTGATCATTAGCGTGTTCTACCGGCAAGAATGGAAGCAATTGTCCTGGCGCATGATGGGGCATGCTGCGCTGCTAGGGTTATTCCTGTTTTTAGGCTATACGTTTCAAACGGTTGGCTTGCTGTATACTTCAACCTCCAACGCCGGTTTTATCACCGGATTGTCCGTTGTGATCGTGCCTTTTTTGTCCTATTGGATGTTAAAACATCAAATCTCGCGATTCACCTGGATCAGCGCCTTTCTCGCTGCCGCGGGGCTTTATCTGCTGGCGTTTGCCGGCAGTTCCGGCTTCGTGTTGAACCTGGGAGATGGGCTCGTGTTTTTGTGCGCAGTAGGCTTTGGTCTGCACGTTGCTTATACCGGCGTCTTTGCTCCCCATTATCCGGCATTGCCCTTAGCTTCGTTGCAGATGGCGGTAGTGGGCGTTCTCAGCGCAGCGGGTTCGCTCTTGTTCGAGCGCAGCGCTTCCTGGAGCGAAACAGCCGGGCAGCTGATGCAGCCGGAAGTCTGGCTGGCATTGCTCGTTTCCATTGGGCCTACCAGCGCATTTGCGTTTTGGATCCAGACTGTATGCCAGAAATTCACCAGTCCTTCTCGGGTCGCGGTCATCTTCGCCATGGAACCGGTGTTTGCTGCGGCGACCGGGGTGCTTTTTGGCGGTGAACAGTTCGGCTGGGCCACCGGGCTTGGTTGTTTATGTATTCTGGGCGGCATGTTGCTCGCGGAATTGAAATCGGGGGGAGTTGAATCGGAATCCCCCGAAACGGTTGGCTAGAGAGATCTTCCCTAAAGGAGAGAAACCATGTATAAACTGATTGCCATCGATATTGATGATACTTTAATTAATGATGACAAAGAGGTCACCCCTGCAACACAGCAGGCGTTGGAGCAAGCGGTGGCCAAGGGCGTCGTCGTCACGCTGGCTACCGGCCGCGCTTACGCATCTGCTCAAGCGATCGCCCGTCAAACGGGACTTAACGTACCGATTATTACGTACCAAGGCGCACTGGTCAAAAACCTGATGGACGAAAAGGTGCTCTACGAGCGTTACGTCCCCATGGAAGCAGCGCGCAAGCTGTTCGAATACTGCATCGAGCGCAACCTGCACCTGCAAACGTACATTGACGATAAGCTGTACGCCCGCGAGGAGAACCAGAAGCTGATCGACTACACCAAGCTGAACCGGACGCAATATTATGTGGAGCCGGATTTTGCCAAGCTGGTCGCCCAGCCAACGCCAAAAATGCTGATCATCGACGAACCCGATTACCTGGACCAAATCGCGCCGGAGCTGCGCGAGCTGCTCGGGGACGGCGTTCATATCACCAAGTCGAAGCCGAACTTCCTGGAAATCATGCATGAGGAAGGCACCAAGGGCCATGCTCTGCGCTTCCTGGCCGCCCATTTTGGTTGCGACTTATCAGAAACGATCGCTATCGGCGACTCCTGGAACGACCATGAGATGCTCGAAGCCGCCGGCCTAGGCGTGGCGATGGGTAATGCCATCCCAGCGCTGAAGGAAATCGCCGACTATGTCACGTTAAGCAACAATGAAGACGGCGTGAAGCATGTCATCGAGAAGTTTGTGCTGAATGCAAAAAACTAACTGGATCCTTCCAGTTAGTTTTTTTAATATAGCTGAAATTTCGAATATAATTTGCTGTTAAACGCCCAAAACTCGAAATCTATTCGGTTTTTCATATAGATTCAGGGCATTTGCGTCAAAATGGGGTGAATAAGCATGAAATTTCATATACATTTGGTCAAAATGACCCCACGTGGGTGAAATGTATTCGAATTTTCGCATACATTATCATGCCCACTGGAAACGGAGCTCAGACATCTGCTTGGACAACGGTTGGCAACGAAGTTCAGACATCCGCTAGGACATTCGCTGGGAAACGAAGCCGTACATCCGCCGGTGCATCCGTTGGAACACAGCTGTACATCTGCTCGTAAATCCCTCGGACATCTCCTTGAAAATCCTTTGGAAATCCCCTCGGAGCCCCTTAGCCTTTACTTCCCCTTCTGCAGCGACATTTGCATTCCCGTCACTGCAAACTCCACTCCCTCTGGCAGTCCATAATCGCGTCGCAGATCGATGTCATGCGACAGATGCGTGAATACCGTCCGCGTCGGCCGAATCTCGTTCAACAGCTCCAGCGCCTCCTTCACGTCATACACCGACCGGGTCGTAAATTCGGCGGTTTCGTGATAAAAGCTTGTGCCCAGCACCAGCAGATCAAGGCCAAACAACGGCTGCTTTTGATCCTCTGGCAAGGCGATGGAATCCGAGCAGTAAGCCCAGGTGAAGCCATCTTTCTCTAATCGATAGGCGTACGAAAAGCCGTTTTTGCCGTGGAAGACCTTCCACGCGGAAATCTGCCACCGGGCTAGGCGAGTGCCCTCCGCGCCAACGGCATGCAGATCTAAATGGCTGCCCAGCCAAGGGAACTGGCGAAGGATCGTGTCCAACACCTCCTGCGGCGCATACAATTGTCCCCGTCTACCCAGCCAGCGGCAGGCATCGGCCCATTCGGGCAGTCCGCCAATATGGTCGAAATGGGCGTGCGTGATCAGAATTTGCTCCGCAAAACGCTGCCCTCGCCGCTCCATCCCGGACCGCCAATCCGGTCCGCAATCGATTAGGAAGCCGCCCTCTTCACCTTCCACCGCCACCAGAGCGCGATACCTCCGGTTCACACCGGAGCTGCGCGCTTCCCCGCACACCTCGCAATCACAATACACTCTAGGAACGCCCATCGCATCCCCGGTGCCGATAAACTCAAGCCGATCCATATCGAAATGTCTCCCTCCTGCCGAGCCGCTCGCCTTAGTTTTACGAGTCGTGCCCCGCTCGCCATATCCTGCAACTCTCGCGTAAAAAAGCGAAATTTAGGAAACCTCCCAAATCTCGCTTTGCTTGGCACTACCGCCCCAACAAATCCAACGAGATCGAATTAGAAAACCCGTTCATCTCCGGCGCCCCGTAAGCCGGTTCAATCGTCAGCTCCAGGCTGTCGCCGTAACCCAGCGTCTTATCCTTGACGTACAGATGCGCCCGGTTGTTGTGATATTGCAGCAACCCTAGGCTGTCGCGCGCTCCTTCTTTCACGATCCAGACGCGAACCATCTGTCCTTTATCCGGAACGAGCCCGCCGACCAGCATCAGCATCTCTCGCGTACCTGCATTGTACCACACCATACCGTTCTCCGGCTCCATGCGGCCCATGGCGATGGGATAAGAGATGGTATCCGGCTTGGACAGGACCGGCAGCGCGTCGGGCTCATAGGTTTGCACATAGCGATCCCAGCTAGCGGCCGGCTGGTTTAAGTGATCGATGACCCCCCCCATGCCGACCAGGACGATCAGCGCGGCTGCCAGCGACACCGTCCACTTCCAACGAACCGTAAGCAGCTTTAACGCTCTGCGACGCCAGCCAATCCATCTGACCCGGTTCCGCAGACGGCGCCGGATTCGTTCCGAAGGGGTGATGTCTGCCCATCGGTCCAAACGCGGCGCGGAAGGAGGAACGAATGGCTGAACCCGTTGTGATTGCGATTGTTCCGGATCTGCCGCCGGATATGGAGGTAACAACCGGTTGCCTGAGGCCGATCCGCCCACTAGCTTCGACATGTCCTGCAGCTTCAGTTGATCTGCCATCACCGAAGTCGCCGAATGCTCAGGTTGCTTCCGTTGCTCTGGCATTGAACCGTCCTTGCCGTCAAGGCCTAGGACGCTTTCCCAATACGTTTTCTGCTTCAGGCAAGTCTTACATTGGTTCAGGTGCATCGCCATTTCAGCGTGCCGTGGTTCCTCCAGCGTTCCTAGCAACCAATCAATCCACTCTTGCTCGGTGTACATCCGAATGCAGACCTTCTCATTGCCTGGGCCGCCGATGTTGCCTACCTTATCGCTGTTTTGCCCGTTCATGCTCGTTCCCTCCTTCCAGCGGTTCTCCCCAACCCTGCTTCTCCAGCTGCTTGCGCAAATTGTTCAGTCCGTATCGTACCCAAGACTTTACCGTGCCGATCGGAACGCTCCAAGCTTCGGCCATTTCGCGTTGAGTTTGCAAGGCGAAGTAAGAGCCCATAATCGCCTTCTTCTGCGTCTCCGGCAGCGTATAGATCGCTGTGCGGAGCGCTTCCCGTTCCAACCGGGACAAGACTTGATTCTCGCCGGAGCTGTCTTCGTCCACCGCATCCCGGCGCAGCGCCTCATCGCCCGGATACTTCAGCCGCGCCTTGCGCCGCAATCGGTCGAGACTGCGGCTGCGCGTCATCACCGCCAGCCAGGCTTTGATGGACCCGCGCGACGGATCATAATCTTGCCCCCGCCGCAGCACCTCCAAAAACACCTCATGGCAAATATCCTCGGCCTCCATCCTCTCCCCTACCAGACGGCAGGCTACCTGCATGACAAAAGGAGAATAACAGGCATAGAACGCATCAAATGCACGGACCGAACCGTTGCACATCTCTCGAAGCTGCCTGGTCATCTCTTCATTTTGCAGGTCCATACTTGTCCCTCCCGCAAAATTTCTCCTCTTCTTACCTCCCGTTTTATCAAAAATGAATTCGCTTGAAAACCCCAAAAAAATTTCTAAAAATCCATAAATCCAAAACGAGGTTTCGTGCGTACCCTTGATGAACATCATTATTTTTCTTAGGGGGTACAAAAGATGCTTCAAACCTATCGAAAAGCAGCCTTGATGCTGCTCATTCTGGTCACGACCCTAAGCGGTGCCTTAACCGGGGTCGGCAAAGCCTCGGCGGCGGGCTCGTTGGAGCTCTTTACGCCATATTTGGAATGGTCCGCTGCACCGGGCGAATCTGTGTCGTATTCGATTGACCTTATCAACCATGGCGGCAGTACGGCTTCGGCCAATCTATCGCTGGAGACGCAAAGCAAGGATTGGAAATATGAGCTCACCGCCGGCGGACGCGAGATTTCCAAGTTGGCTGTAAAAGCCGGTGAAACGCAATCCTTCACCCTGGATCTTGAGGTTCCGCTGCAAATTAACAAAGGCCGGTACGTGTTTAATCTGAAAGCAGATGATGCAACGCTGCCGCTGGTCGTGAACGTCTCCGAGCAAGGGACCTTCAAAACCGAACTGACCTTGGATCAAGCGAACATGGAGGGCCATTCGGACTCCACGTTTACGTACAGTGCAGTACTGCGCAACCGAACAACGCAGAAGCAGACCTACGCCTTCAGCGCGCAAGCCGATCAAGGCTGGGATGTTCGCTTCAAAGCGGACGGCAACAGCGTCACTTCGGTTGAAGTAGAACCTAACACCGAGAAGTCGATTACGATTGAGGTGAAGCCGCCGGAGCAAATCAAAGCCGGCACGTATGAAATTCCGATTTCGGCTACAAGCGGGGACACCACAGCTAACGCCAAAATCGAAGCGGTCGTGACGGGAACGTACGACATGAAATTTTCGACGGTAGATGACCGGCTGAGCGCAGATGTTGGAGCAGGCTCCGAACGCAAACTGACCTTCGTCGTCCAAAATACCGGCTCTGCTGAGCTGCAGGATCTCTCCTTCTCTTCGGCCGCTCCGACGGATTGGGAGGTGTCCTTCGAGCCTTCCTCGATCACCTCGATCGCGCCGGGTGAAAGCAAGCAGGTTCAAGCTACCATTAAATCCAGCAAAAAATCGCTCCCAGGGGACTACGTCGTCAGTCTGACTGCCTCCTCCGCGAACAAAAGCGCGAACGCTGATCTGCGGGTTACCGTCAAATCGTCCGTATTATGGGGATGGGTGGGGGTTCTCATCATACTGGCCGTTTGCGGAGGCATCTATTACCTGTTCCGGAAATATGGGAGAAGATAATCCATGGTTACGGAAACCGGCATGACACCTACCCCATCGGCTGCTGGTGAACGTCCGGTCATTGAACTCGTGCAGCTGACGAAGAAATACGGAGAAGCCACCGCTGTTGACCATCTGAACTTAAGCATCGCTCGCGGAGAAATCTTTGGACTGCTTGGCCCCAATGGCGCGGGAAAAACAACAACCATCCTGATGATGCTGGGGCTGACCGAGCCCACCTCGGGACAGGCGCGGATTTGCGGCTTTGACCCGACGCGCGAGGCGCTGAAGGTGAAGCGGAAGGTTGGCTATCTGCCTGATGATGTCGGGTTCTACGAGGATCGGACAGCGCTGGATAATCTCGTGTATACCGCAAGGCTGAACGGCGTATCGGAGCAAGAAGCCTTGCAGCGCGCCAAAGCCCTGTTGGAGAAAACCGGGCTTGCGGACAACGCCGGCAAGAAAGTCGGCGCGTTCTCCCGCGGGATGCGGCAACGGTTAGGTCTGGCGGACGTCCTCATCAAAAATCCGGAGGTCATCATCCTCGACGAACCGACGCTGGGGATTGACCCGGAAGGGGTGCGGGAGCTGCTCGCCCTCATCTCTTCGCTCAGCCGCGACGAGAAGCTGACGGTGCTGCTGTCCTCGCACCATCTGCATCAAGTGCAGCAAATTTGCGACCGGGTTGGCCTTTTCGTCCAAGGCAAGTTAATTGCCTGCGGTGACATCCGCACCTTGTCCAAGCAGTTGGATGCGGACGGTAACGTCTATATAGAGGTTGGCGCCAAAGGCTGGACGGAGGAGTTAGCTCGCAACATCTCTGGCATTGAGGGGGTCCGTGACATCCGTTACCCGCAGCAAGGAGACGACGAGCTCGAACGCGGCGTAACTGCAACGGTCGTATGCGAACGGGACCTGACCGCCCAAATTGCTGATGCCGTAATTCAGAAGGACGCAGAGCTGGTGTACATCCGTCGTAAGGAATACGGACTTGACGATATTTACCATCGCTATTTTGAAAAAAGGGGTGAGTCATGATGCAGCCAAACAAAACTGCAGCCAGCCGTTCTTTCAAAGAGCAACTGCGCCTGGATGAGTGGCGGGAACGGGCACGCAAGCTATGGGCAGAGCTCCGTCCCGGCGGAGAAGCGAATCCGCCGCAGGAGCGCTCGTCTTCCTCTTTTTGGGTGATGGTCCAGAAGGAGATTGGTGACCACTTGAGCAGCTGGCGCTTTGGGATCCTAATGGGCATTATCGTACTGGCCTGCATCGGCTCGATCTATTCCGCTGTCTCGGCGATTCGTTCGGGCAGCAGTTCAGCTAGCGGCGGGGCGGGCGATACGTTCCTGTTCCTGAAAATGTATACCTTAACCAGTTCTGCACTGGCGGTTCCCTCTTTTTCTACCTTCCTCTCCTGGTTAGGACCGCTGATTGGAATCACGTTAGGGTTCGACGCCGTCAATTCCGAACGGAATAAAGGAACGTTGGGCCGCCTGCTGTCGCAACCGATCTACCGCGATGACTTCATCAAGGCTAAATTCGTTTCTGCTTTGGTGATCATTGCGGTCGTGGTCTTTTCGCTGGGGCTGCTGGTGATGGGGCTTGGGTTGTTTACCATCGGATATCCGCCAACTCCAGAGGAGTTCGCCCGCATCCTCATCTTCCTGCTGATTGCGGTGGTCTACATCGGCTTCTGGCTCTGCTTGTCGATTCTGTTCTCCATCCGCTTCCGGCAGGCAGCAACGTCGGCACTGTCGTCCATCGCCATCTGGCTGTTCTTTACGATCTTCTATGGCATGATCATCAACATGATCGACAGCGCGACGGCCGTCTCGCAAATGGCGGCGCCGGAGGCGCAGCTGCGGCAGATGAACCTCGTGCTGACGCTGAACCGCCTGTCCCCGACAGAGCTGTTCTCGGAGACGATCTCGACGATGCTCTCCCCCGGCGTCCGCGCCTTGGGACCGCTAACGATGGACCAGCTCGTCGGGGCGATCGCAAGCCCATTGTCGCTGGGCCAAAGCCTATTGCTCATCTGGCCGCAATTGACCGGTTTGCTGGCCGCCACCATGATCTGCTTTGGCCTGTCCTACGTCCTGTTCATGCGTCAGGAAGTACGGTCAAGAGCATAAAATATGAAGAAGCCGCTGATTGGTTGGATCAGCGGCTTCTTTGTGTTTTTGTCGCGCCAAAATAGTGGTAATTTTTGGCCTTATTTCAGCCTTAACCCCTTGTTTCTGGAAAATAAGGCCATTTTAGGGTCTTATTTTCGCCAAATGGTGCTCAGAAGGGGGATTTCAAGCTCGTTTTCGCAGAATAAGGCCATTTTTTACCGTTATTCGTCCCGGTTATTCGCTCAACGTGAAAATAAGGGTAATTTGTACCCTTATTCTTCTCTTTTTGTCCGAATTAAACTTGGCCCACGGAATTGCCCTGCACCAGCGTTACGTATACCCGCTCATGCTCAACCGGCTCCCCGGCCAACACCTTCAACAACTGCTCGGATGCCAACGCTCCCCACTTCCGTTTGGAATAGTCAATCGTCGCCAGACGCGGCACCGTATATTCGGCTAACTCGATGTTATCGAAGCCAATAATATGGATGTCTTTGCCGATCACATAATCGGTCTGTTTCACCGCATTGTAGAGGCCTATCGCCATTTCGTCGTTCAGGCAAAATACGCCCACCGGTGAGGTCGCGTCCCGAAGGATCTGCTCAGCCGCCCGTTCGCCGGCGTCCTTGTTGAAGTTCCCCTCAATTTCGGTCAGCTCCACCCCGTCGAAACGAGCAACCGTCTGCTTTACTGCTTTTAGCCGCTGCTTCGAGTCGTAGGAACCTTTGGGCCCTGTAACGACATAAAGCTTGCGGTGCCCCAACTCGATCAAGTGCTCGACCGCCAAGGTCGCTCCCGCCTTGTTATCCAGCAGAACTTGATTAATGTTCGGATGGTTAAGCTCACGGTCGAGCACTACGATTTTATGCCCAATGTCAGCGTATTTGAGCAGCTCCTGACTGGAGAACGTGGCATCCAAAATAATCGCCCCGTCGACCATCCGTTCAGGCAGCAATCGATGGGACTGCTTGCCGCTGCATACGACCATGTCGTACCCTTTTTGATTCAGCACTTCTTTGACGCCTTGCAACAAGTCGCCGTAGAAAGCGCCGCTGAAATCGGTCAAATACACGCCGATGATTTTCGATTCACGGGTTTTCAAGGAACGTGCGGCAGCATTGGGCACATAATTCAGTTCTTCAGCGATCGCCAAAATTCTTGCGGTCGTCTCGTCGGTAATTTTCGGGCTTCCATTTAGAGCATAGGATACCGTGGAGATGGAGACTCCGGCTTTTTTGGCTATGTCCTTAATGCTTACCACAACATTACTCCCCTTAATTGGTAGTTCAAAAAGTGTTCTTCCCATCACGATGAGTTTCTTAGATGCAAACTCGACGTCGAATCTTGAATTCAGCCGGCCCTTCCGTTGCTCACG